>DATGTB010000097.1:0-6311 GCA_035302065.1 Paenalcaligenes sp.
GGAGGAGACAACTGTGGCATGTTGGGCATCCATATTTTCAGGAGCCTGAGCAAGTAATAGTGGTTAATCCCTATTGCTTACTGCTCAACATCCAATATCTAAAGTGTAGCTAAAATTTTTGTGCAGTGCAAGAAACTTTTCATTTCTTGTGCTAAAAAACCACGATGAAGCCTTTTGCTCTTCACTGCTGTGGTCCGTATAAACCCTAGCAACGTTTATAAGTATAAACCCTAGTTTTTAAAAAAGCAAATCAGGCGACACCTTGGTCATCAAGTCGCCCGTTACTGTGGTTTTTTATACCTCAAAGGCGATAGGCCGTGGTTGTCATGACCCGAGACATGGCACGCATGGCCAAACGTACTGGCAAGGGGAGCTTGCGTGCACCCCACTGTTCTGCGGTGCTGCGGTGCTGCGCCTCATCCTCCTGCATTTGCTCGAGAATGACCCGCGAACGGTCATCCTGCGCAGGCAACTCGTTCAAGTGTCGATCCAGGTGCTGCTCTACCTGGCGCTCTGTTTCTGCCATAAAACCCAGGTTATAGCCCACCCCCGCCCGACTGGCGAGCAAGCCCAGACCAAAGGAGGCACCATACCAAAAGGGGTTCAAGACGCTGGGTCGGCTGTTTAACTCCCGCAAACGATCATGGCACCAGGACAGGTGGTCGACCTCCTCCGTGGCGGCCTCGTACAACAGATCGCGCACCAGCGGATCCTGACAAAAACTGGCCTGTCCACGATACAGGGCCTGCGCGCACACCTCACCTACATGATTAATACGCATCAAGCCCGCAACATGGCGGCTCTGCTCCGGGGTGAGGCTCTGATCATCTGTGCGCGGCAGTTTGGCTGCCGGATTGGGCCGGGTTGACTGGGCTGCCCCGCTCAATACTTCGAGGGCGCGCCCGATCTCGGTCAGGACCCCATCCATTAACCCTGCCTCACGCCTGAACTCGGGCCGACTCGGGGTAGTCACGGCGGCGCCCATCTCAGGTGCGGGGTTGTGGGCTGAAGACAGTTTGGTCATAAGCACTCCTTGCTGGATATTGATGGACTCCCTATTTTAGCACCCTATGCGCAGGTCTTCTTGTTCACCGCCTCACGGTTTTTGTTAAACTGAGCTTTTTCCCGATTCAGCTTTTGCACCCAAAGGAGTACAGCATGCAGGCAACTGTTCAGTGGAATCATCATAATGGAATGCTCTTTGTTGGTAGCACCGGCAGCGGGCACGTGGTCACGATGGACGGCGCGCCCGAGGGCGGCGGCGATAATCGTGCCCCCCGGCCCATGGAGTTATTACTTGCCGGTACCGGAGGCTGTGCCGCCTATGATGTCGTACTGATTCTCAAGCGGGGCCGACATGCCGTAGAGGATTGCGAGGTGCGGCTACAGGCAGAGCGCGCCGATTCCGAGCCCAAGGTATTTACTCGCATCCATTTTGAGTTCATTGTACGGGGTCGGGGTCTGTCCGCACAGGCGGTAGAGCGGGCCGTCAAACTATCGCATGAGAAATACTGCTCTGCTAGTGCCATGCTGGGCAAAACCGCCGAGCTAACCTACTCCGTCACCATCAAAGAGTCTGCATCATGAGTACCAACCAATATGAAACACTCATGCGTCATGTGTATGACAATGGGGTAGACAAAGGGGATCGCACCGGCACGGGCACCCGCTCGGTTTTTGGCTATCAGATGCGCTTTGACCTGCAGCAGGGTTTTCCGCTCATCACCACCAAAAAGCTTCATACCCGCAGCATTTTCACAGAGCTGCTCTGGTTTTTACGCGGTGATAGCAATATCAGCTGGCTGCATGAGCATAAGGTCAGCATCTGGGATGAGTGGGCGGACGAGCAGGGCAATCTGGGTCCCATTTACGGGGTGCAATGGCGCTCCTGGCCAACCGCCGAGGGCCGTTCTATTGATCAGATCTCCCAGCTAATCGAGCAAATCAAAAGCAACCCGGATTCACGCCGCCTGCTTGTTTGCTCCTGGAATGTCGGGCAGATTGAGGCCATGGCATTGCCCCCCTGTCACGTGCTATTTCAGTTTTATGTCGCCGATGGCAAACTTTCCTGTCAGCTCTATCAGCGTAGTGCGGATATCTTCTTGGGCGTACCCTTCAATATCGCCAGCTACGCCCTGCTAACCCACCTGGTCGCCCAGCAAACTGACCTGCAGGTGGGAGACTTTATCTGGACAGGGGGGGACTGCCACCTGTATAGCAATCACCTCGAGCAGGCCCGCTTGCAGCTAACACGCACACCACGCCCTTACCCCACCTTGCGGATCTGCCGTCGCCCGGAGGATATTTTCTCTTACCGGATCGAGGATTTTGAAATCCTCAACTACGATCCCCACCCACACATCAAAGCTCCAGTTGCCGTATGACCATGAATACTCCTGTCCTGCGTCTGGTTGTGGCTTATGCTCAAAACCGCTGCATCGGCCACAACAATGCCTTGCCCTGGCACTTGCCTGGGGATTTGGCTCATTTCAAACAAACCACCTTGGGCTACCCCATTGTGATGGGCCGCAAAACCTGGGAGTCCATCGGCCGCCCCCTGCCCGGGCGCCAAAACCTGGTCATCACCCGCAACCCGAACTATCAGGCCGATGGGGCCTTGCTTTGTCACAGTCTCAAGGAGGCCATCGCCCGCTGCCATGAGGCTCCGGTCATTTGCATCATTGGCGGCGCCGAGATCTATCAGCAAAGCCTGCCCCTGGTCGATGAAATATACGCCACCGAGGTACATACCCACGTCGATGGGGACAGCTTTTTTCCTGTACTCGGTGATGAGTGGCAAGAGCAACAACGTCACCCCCAGGCGCCCGAAAATGGTCTCTCATTTGATTTTGTCCTCTACCAAAGGAAACCTGGCTAGTACTGGCCACGCTGCTTCAGGTGTTACCCTTATATACAAGAGTTTTTTATCCCTTTAAGATGAAAATAAATTTGCGCATTATAATGAGATGAAAATTTATTTTCGCCACTAACTGGAGAGGCATCATGAAACACTCATTTTTAAAATTGGCCGGGGCCACCGTTTTGGGCCTGGCCACAACGATGGGCGCGGCATCAGCCAAGCCCCTGTTGGTTGCAGTAGATACGGCTTTTGTGCCCTTTGAGTTCAAACAGGGCGATACCTACGTTGGCTTTGATATCGATCTGTGGGATTTGGTAGCCGGAGAGCTCGATGTGGAGTATGAGCTCCGTCCCATGGACTTCAGCGGTATTTTGCCTGCCTTGCAAACGGGCAACGTCGATGTGGCGCTAGCCGGCATTACCATCACGGATGAGCGCAAACAGGCCATTGATTTCTCTGATGGCTACTACGATAGTGGATTTTTGCTGATGGTCGGGGTAGATAGTGATATAGAGAGCACCGACGATCTGGCCGGCAAAACCCTGGCCTTGAAAACCGGTACCTCAGCTGCGCAATATGCTCAGGACAACTTTACCGAAACTACCCTGCGGTTGTTCCCCAACATTGATAACGCCTATCTGGAGCTGCAAACCGGTCGGGTCGAGGCTGCCATGCATGACACTCCCAACGTCCTGTATTACATCAAGACGGCCGGCAATGGTCGGGTCAAAACCGTTGGCGAGCAAATGCTGGCACACGAATATGGCATTGCTTTCCCCAAGGGCAGCGAGCTCGTCGAGCCGGTCAATGAGGCACTCGCCAAAATCAAGGATGATGGCCGTTACGAGGAAATTTACGTCAAGTGGTTTGATACCACCCCACCAGCAAAATAACGCTCGTCGCCCGGCCCTGTCCGGGCCGCCTCACTCACTCATTTCTTTGCACCCCCTGCATCTTCCAGACTAATCAAAATAACACTGCCCTTGCAAAGAAAGTCATTGATAAAAAGGGAGCATCATGGATTTTCAATGGTCCGTTATCATCGAGTCCTTACCCCCTCTGGCTCAGGGCGCCAAGCTAACTATCTACATCACCGTCATGGGACTGATTGGTGGGCTGATTACCGGCTTTCTATTTGGACTCATGCGCGCTTATGGCAACCCGCTACTGCATTTTATTGCCTCCGTCTATATTGAGCTGGTGCGCGGCACGCCCATTGTGGTGCAGGTCATGTTCATTTATTTTGCCCTGCCAGTCATTGCGAACATCCGGGTGGACCCCCTGTCAGCGGCCATTGCCTCTATTGTGGTGAACTCCGGCGCCTATATCGCAGAAATCGTGCGGGGCAGTTTTCAGTCCGTGGCCAAGGGTTTGCATGAGGCCGGCCTGGCCCTCGGACTACCCGAGTGGAAGGTACTGATACATGTAATTGGCCCGGTTGCTTTCCGGCGCATGATTCCGCCCCTGGGCAATCAATTTATCGTCAGCCTCAAGGACACCTCTTTATTCATTGTCATTGGCGTCGGCGAGCTGACTCGCCAGGGCCAGGAGATCATGGCTGCCAACTTCCGGGCAGTCGAGATATGGACTGCAGTCGCCTTGTTTTATCTGGTGATGATTGGCGTGCTATCTGCCGCCCTTCGTCTCGTTGAAAAAAGGATGCGCATACTATGACTACCGTTCAACCGACCCAGGACAAACGACCCATGGTCGAATTTCGCAATGTCACCAAAAGCTTTGGCAACACCGTGGTCCTCAAGGATCTCAACCTGGAGCTCTACGCCAATGAGGTAACCGTCATTATTGGCCCCTCAGGCTCGGGGAAATCCACCCTTTTACGCTGCATCAATGTACTGGAGACCATCAACGCCGGTGATCTGATCGTCGATGGTCAGAGTGTCCGCGGCAACAACCGCCAGATCCGTGAAATCAGACAGGAAGCAGGCATGGTCTTTCAGCAGTTCAATCTGTTTCCGCACATGACGGCCCTGGAAAATATTGCCTTTGGTATGCGTCAGATCCGCAAGACTAGTCGCCACCAGGCCCGTGAGGAGGCCATGGAGCTACTGGCCAAGGTCGGCCTCTCGGACCGGGCCCAGCATTACCCCAATGAGCTTTCAGGAGGACAGCAGCAGCGCGTGGCCATTGCTCGGGCGCTGGCCATTAAACCCAAACTCATGCTCTTTGATGAGCCTACCTCAGCCCTGGATCCCGAATTACGTCACGAGGTGTTACGGGTCATGCAGGATTTGGGCGAGGCGGGCATGACCATGATTGTGGTCACCCACGAAATGGATTTTGCCAAGCGCATGGGCAATCGCATCATTTTTATGGACCAGGGCCAAATTGCCGCTGATGGCAGCCCGACAGAACTGATTAATCAAACGACGAACGAGCGTCTCCGATCCTTTTTACAACACGTGGAATAATGAAAAGCTTATCATATTTGGAAATTGCCGGAACCGCACACGAAATTGGCATCCAGCTCGGGCAGTTTGGCAACGCCGCTGTCCATGGCTATTTGATAAACAGCCCGGCGTGGCATGAACTCATGCAATGGAAAGGCCATGAGCAGGTCAGTTACATGCAGAGGCTGGTCGAGGAACGCTTCCCCGTCATCTGGCAGGAGTTGCACGGTCTCGCCCAGGGGCTATCCCTGCCCTTTGATGAGGTATTTATCTGGAATGCCCGTGGTGATGTCTGGGCCCAGGCTCCGGATGGCTGTTCAACCATTTTACAGCCCGACCCATTGCCTCGCATCAGTCATAACGAGGATGGGGACCCCGGCTTTCATGGGGCCTGTGCCGTGGCCCGCATACGGCCCGAGCATGGGGCAGCCTATGTGTCTTTCTTGTATCCGGGTTCCATCGCTGGCCATACCTTTGCGCTCAATGAGCACAAGCTGTGCGTGACCGTTAACAATATCCGTGCCCTCTTTGCCCAGCCAGGCGTACCGCGCATGGTGCTGTGCCGTGCTGCCCTTGAGTGCACAGACCATACCGAGGTCGTCGAGCTCCTGCAGGCACACCCCCGCTCCGGAGCCTTTAATCTGAATATTGGCGATCGTCATCAGCACGTACATAGCGTCGAGTTTAATGACAGCCAGGTCTCATTACTACGCGTTAACGCCCCTTATTTCCACGCCAATCATGCCATTCACAAAAGTATGCGTGATTACCCCCAGCGCATCACAGGCACCTCGGGCTATCGTCAACTGCAGGGGCAGGCGTGGGTGCAGCATCCCAATTTTGCGGGTGACCCCCTGGCCATTTTGGGTAATCGGGCGCATGAGCGCTTTCCCATCTATCGCCGCCAGGAAAATGACACTGATAACGAAAATACAATCGCCACTGCAGATTTCCAATATCATGGCGAGCAGGTAGACTGGCAGGTTTATGAGGATCCGCTACAGCCGCCTGTATTCGAGTTTATCGATCTGGAACTCCAATAA
>DATGTB010000098.1:0-6262 GCA_035302065.1 Paenalcaligenes sp.
CTGGTGGTGTGCCTGCAGACAAGACATTCCGCTAAGCATGTGCTAGTTTATGTATTTTGTAAATAAAATGGATTGAGTATGTTGTTTGATACAAAGCTTCGTTATGGTTCTGTGACACGGTTTTTGCATTGGTTAATGGCTATTGGCCTGATTTGGATGCTCTTTACTGCTACTGTGCATTGGATCGATCGGGATTCGGCATTGAATGATGCCATATGGCCCTATCATCCTTTGGTGGGCTTTAGTATTTTAGTGCTTGGAGTGGTGCGCGTGCTATGGGCATTGACACAAAAGGCCAAGCGCCCAGACAACGACCTGATGGCACGGGTTGGGCATTTTGCTTTGTATTTGTTCATGCTGCTCACGCCAATCATAGCGTTATTGCGTGCCTTTGGTTCTGGCCGTGGATTTAATTATTTTGGTCTACAGGTGATCAGTCCGGGGGACGACAAAATAGAGGCACTGGTCGATTTTGGTAATCAATGGCACAGTGTCTTTGGTTGGCTCTTGTTTGCCCTGATTATTGGCCATGTTGTGATGTCCTTTTATCACCGCAGCAAAGGCCCCGAGTATAATGTCTTTCCCCGTATTATCGGTCATGAAAGATAGAGCAAAACCATTTGTAAAATGGGTGGGGGGAAAGCGTCAGCTGCTCGAGGAGTTGGTGCTGCGCTTGCCCTCTGCCATGACAGGTTACTATGAGCCCTTTGTCGGCGGAGGGGCGTTATTTTGGCATTTGCATTTTGCGGCCGGACCCGGCTCGGCCGTGTATCGGGGATTTTAATCCTGAGCTCATCAATGCAGGTGGCAGCGGACGGGGCCAGGTGACGGAGCTTATTATCCGAAACTATCACTAGGCCGTGACTTTGGCCCCGATTTACTGCTGCGTTCAAGATTTCAATTTTGTGGCAATGGCTAATGTTCTTTTGGTCTGATGCTGTACAGAATCCTTGAGAGCAGCATTGAGCCCACCCTCGGAGGCCGTCGCAGAGGCGCCGTAGGGGTTGCCGCCAGACTTGAAAACCACCTCATTACTATAGCCAGGCGGAACGATAATCGCACCCCAATGCATCATGATGGTATATAGGGAAAGCAGCGTAGCCTCTTGCCCTCCGTGAGGGTTTTGTGCCGAGGTCATTGCACTGACAACCTTATTCACGGTTTTCCCCGCTGCCCACAGTCCGCCCAGCTCATCGATGAACTGTTTCATCTGTGATGCCAAGACCCCAAACCGGGTGGGAACGCTCCAAATAATGGCATCAGCCCAGTCGATGTCATCACTGCTGGCTACGGGGATGTGTCGGGTGGCCTCGACATGCTGACGCCATGCCTCGTTAGCATCGATGGCTGCAGCGGGGGCAAGCTCGCGAGCCCTGACCAGACGAACCTCGGCTTTTTCTTGCTCAGCAGCCTCTTTGGCCCAGGTGGCCATCTGGTAGTTGTGCCCGGTCGCGCTATAGTAAACGATAGTCAGTTTGGTCTTGGACATGTTTGTCTCCTCCTGGATGACATAGGTCGAATGGCAATGAGCCATGGGTACCGCATTATTGTCATCTTACCCGGGCAGCGGGAGACTGTCATGAAATCTTTTTTCCAGCGCCATGACCTGCAAATCACGGGTCCAAAATCACCTATGATGCGGCGCAAACCACCATCCCGGCATTACAGTCCGCAATCAAGGACACGGGTTATGAGATCAAGAAACCGGTGCATGGCGAAGACGGGAAGTGTTTGCGGATAATACGTTAAACTGGGAGGCTGTTTTTACCACAAACGCTTTCATTTAATTTACTGCCCCGTACCATGTCATCAGCAATCCAAATAAAACACTATATTACCGGAAAAAAACCGCTAACCTTGAGCCAGCTACCAGAGTACTCAGCGCTTGGCAGTGATGATCTTTTATGGGTCAATATGGTCAATCCGAGCCATGAGTCGCTGGCTGATTTGGTCCCCTTTCTGGAGGAGGACAGTGAGGACCAAACCAGGTTATTAGAGTCCATGGCGCTGCGGCACCACCGGCCCAAAATACAAGAATATGAGCGCAGTAGCCTGATTGTCGCCATCGCTTTTACCGTCAGGCAAAATACAGTGCACTTTGGTGAGGTGCAGTTACTCTTTGGTCAAAATTTCATTGTCAGTATCTGGCGTAACACCCCTTTGGGTGAACAGGACATACAGCATTATGTGGAAAAGCAGCCCGCTGTGCTGGCGCGCGGGGCTGATTATGTCGCAGCCGAGATACTCGATTTTATTACTGATGAGTATTCAGAGCAGCTCCTGCATATAGAAAAACAGGTGGAGCGTACAGAAAGTCACTTTTTCAGGGGCCGGCCAAACCAGGAAGATATCAAGCAAATTCACCATTTGAGGCGACTGCTTTTGCGTGTTTATCACAGCATCAATTCGTTACCCGACTTGGCACGTCGCTTTAACCGCCAGTACCACAGTTATATGGACAAGGACGGGCACGGCTATTTTTATGAGATCGCTGATCGCGTGGCTCGCCAGGCTGAGTTAATCAGCATGTTGCGTGAGACTCTGGCTTTTTCTTTTGAGGCCGGCATGATGCTCATGCAATTGGAGCAGGATGACACCACGCGCAAATTAGCGGCTTGGGCCGCCATCATTGCCATACCGACCGCAGTGGCTGGTATTTATGGCATGAACTTTGAAAACATGCCAGAATTAAATCTCCGTTTTGCTTACCCCGTGGTATTAGGTGTGATGGGCGGGATTTGTACGGCGTTATACTTGAGGTTCAAGCGCATAAGATGGTTGTGATATCAATTTGGCCATATTGGCTCAATACTGAACGAGTAAAGGAGTGTTATTGAAGAGAGTTTTAATGATTGCAGGGCCTAATGGGGCAGGGAAAACTACATTTGCACGCACGTATCTGGCGCCCATGTATGAGCAACTGCGTTTTTTGAATGCAGATTATATTGCTGCCGGTTTATCCCCCTTTAATCCCGAGATGAGTGCTGTTCGCGCAGGGCGCATCATGCTTGAAGAAATTGAGAGCTGTGTACAAAAGGGGATTAACTTTGCTGTAGAAACCACTTTGTCGGGTCAGCTTTACCTCAGACATATCAAGGCATGGCGTTCACAAGGCTATGCGGTGAGTTTGTTTTTCTTATCCTTGAGTTCGGTAGAAATCGCATTAAAGCGTGTGGCCGAAAGAGTTGCCCAAGGGGGGCACAATATCCCCGAGGATGTGATTCGTCGGCGTTATGCTCGTGGCTTCGAATTATTCAATCTGCACTATAAAGATGCAGTCGATGCCTGGGCGTTGTATGATAACTCTGGAGACGAACCAAAGTTAACCGATTGGGGGGAAAATTGATGGATGCTGATATCTCACAAGCCAAAGATCCCTTTTTACGTAATTCATTTGAGGCCCTGAAACGCGCCGCTCAGTTAGCCCGCGAGGAGGCGATTCGTACCAATACCGGGATCGTGGTGCTGCGTGAGGGCAGGGTGGTCAAGGTACCGGCCGAAACGCTACGCATGGAGCGTCAAGCAGAAAAAGACTAAAGGCATTCGTTTCAGTTTGTAATTGTGATGCAGATTTGAGATGAATCCGTAGCTAAATGATCTGGATAGATTAGTTATCTATCTACAATAAATAATCAAAACTATTTTATAGATCATTTGGCGGGCATATCTATGGCATCACTACACATTACAAGGCGCTCCTTTTTAGCAGGCGCCTTGTCTACTACGGCGGCAATGATAGCGCCTGGGCTGGCTTGGTCTCGGTCCAGTGAGCTTCTTTTCCCAGAGGGGTTTTTGTGGGGCGTGGCGGCCTCAGCTCCGGAAACTGAGAGCCGTCTGGGCCGGGGGCGCAGTAACTGGGATGTTTTCATTGACAATATTGGTGGTAGCGCAGACGGGACAACCAATAAGTTCAATGTAGAGTTTGAAACCAGATATATGGATGATCTCAAGCTCTTGCAGCAGGCCGGTGTTAAATCATTTCGCTTTTCCTTTGCCTGGCCACGGATTCAGCCAGAAACCCCGGGAGCCCCAAATGCGCAGGCGATGGGCTATTACGATCGCCTGATGGATGCCATGTTAGAACACGGGATAGAGCCAATTCCCACGCTATTTCATTGGGATATGCCTTTATGGGCGGGTGATTTTCTGGATCGTGATGTGGCTCGCAAAATGGGTGATTACGCCGAGTTGATGGCTCGTCTGGTTGGTGACAGGACCAAAACCTGGCTGCTTTTTAATGAACCGGGAGTAATTCCGATTTTGGGTTATGGCGCGGGCATGTTTGCGCCTGGCTACCAAAATCTGGATTATATGGGTCGGGCTTTGCATCATGTCAATCTGGCCCATGCGCAGGCCTTCAAAGCAGTGCGTGCCAATTCATCGGTTGGCACCAAAATTTCCTCTGCCTTTAATATGATGTATTTTGACGCTCCATCCGGCAAGCAGGAGGATATTGACTCGACCAAGCTGGCCAATGTCGTCTGGCGTGATGGGACTACCATGCCCGCCTACGGCAAAGGCTATCCGCTGATATTGATGCCTTACGTTGAAAAATATATACAGCCCGGGGACATGGAGGCCATAGCCATACACCCTGATTTTTTTGGCTTGAACTTCTATTCCAGATTTTTTGTCAAGGCAAACCCGAAAGCTCCCTTGGGTCATGACATCATAGAACCCCCCAAGGACTTAGAGCGCACTCAAGAAATGCCCTATGATCCGGATACCTTTTATCAGGTGTTAATGAACACCTACAAATTTTACGATGAGCCGGAAATCATCGTCACCGAATTTGGTTTTCCCCTCAAAGATGATGCGCCCAGCGACGGCTGGGTCAGTGACCCCAAAAGAATCAAATTTATCAAAGGATATCTGGAATCAGCTCACAAAGCCTATCAGGATGGGGTGAATTTGAAAGGCATGATTTATTGGTCGGCCACCGATAACTGGGAATGGACACAGGGGCTGGATAAACGCTTTGGTCTTATTCATGTTGAGCACCCATCGCTTAAACGCATACCCAAGCGCAGTCTGGAGTATTTTGGCCGATGCATAAAAATGAATGGTATTGCCCGGGAGCCTGAGTTATGACTTCACTTCATGCCAAAGACAATATCTTTCCCCCTGATTTTAAATGGGGTGTGGGCTCAGCTGCTGCTCAGGTAGAGAGCAGAAAAGGCAGGGGACGTAGTAACTGGGATGAGTTTATTGATGCTGGCAATCACGTAGCTGATGGCAGCAATAATATGCTCAACACAGATTTTGAAAATAGGCATAAGGAAGACTTTCAGCTACTGTCTGATGCGGGGGTACAGTCATTTCGGTTTTCTTTTGCTTGGCCGCGCATTCAACCTGAGGGTCCTGCATCGATAAATGCTGAAGGTCTCGATGTTTATGACCGGATGATAGATAGCATGCTGGAATTGGGGATAGTGCCCTTTGGAACGATGATTCACTGGGATCTTCCAGTGTGGGCGGGCGATTTTCGTCAACGGGATATTACCGCTCATATGTCTGATTATGCAGATATCCTGACCCGCAGGTTTGGTCACCGCGTCAAGCTTTGGGCCTTGTTTAATGAGCCTAATTCAGTAGCCTTGGCTGGTTATGGCCTGGGCATGCATGCGCCTGGCTTGCGCTCAGCCCAAGCTGTAGCTGCCGCCATACATCACCAAAACCTGGGACAGGGACTGATGGCACAGGCCGCGCGGGCAAACTTACCTAGTGACGCTGTATTAACAACAACTATCAATTTAGCTCCGATACGTGCTGCAGTTGGCAATCAGTTGCAGGATAGTGCAGTCATTACTCTGGCGGACGATTATTGGAATCGTTCCTTTATGGATCCCCTGTATGGCAAGGACTATCCATTATCAATTACAGCGGGGATCGAGCCCTATGTGCAGGGCAATGATATGGATGTTATTGCCTTCAAGCCGGAATCCATAGGCGTCAATTATTATTCCCGACTCTATGTCAGGGCAAATCCTGAGGTCGCCCTTGGTTTTGTGCCGGATTTGGACGGGGCACCTGAGTGTGTCCTGCGTACCGGTTTTTACCTTTTTGAGCCGGACGGTTTACCGGAAATATTAAATCGAGTCCACACAGCCTACGGGGCTCTAAAGATCTACATTACTGAAACCGGGTTTGCTCTGCCGCAAGAGCAGCCAACGGATGGCTGTCTGGACGACCCCTTGCGGTCAAAATATATCAAATCCTATCTGGATGCGCTGCTTGTAGCCATAGAAAAGGGCATCAGCGT
>DATGTB010000099.1:0-2830 GCA_035302065.1 Paenalcaligenes sp.
GGACCAATGATAGGCCGTATTTCCGCAGTATATCGGCGGGTGACGCGTGCCAATTCCTGTCGGGAATAGTGCTTGGGATCGATGCGCACCCCTCCTTTGGCTCCCCCGAAAGGGACATCAACGGCGGCACATTTGATAGACATCCAGGCAGACAGCGCCATCACCTCGCTCAGATTGACCTCCGGATGAAAGCGTACGCCTCCTTTGCCCGGCCCTCGGGCAACATTGTGTTGCACGCGGTAGCCTTCAAAATGGGCAATGTCACCGTTATCCAACTCAATGGGGATATCCACGATGAGTATCCGTTTGGGTCGTTTGAGCGTTTCTGCCCAGCGGGACAGCTCACCCAAATGCGGGATGACCCGGTTGACCTGTTCTAGAAAAATGCCCCACGGGCCAATGTCCGTACAATCTAGATAAGACGGCAATGAATGACTGGATTGTTCCATTTTATTCCTCACAGCAAGAAAGCCGAGGCAAAAGAAAGAAAAACCTCTGACAATTTATTTTTTTAATTAACCCGTACAAACTGACGGTGAAATACCAAAACGATCAATAGAGTGCTTTTTTCAGAGAGCTTCCAAATTGCCAATATAACTTTAATCACTAAATTTTGTCATCTCCGCAGACAGAAAAGGACCAACCAACAGATGGATCCGGCTAGATTTTCCGCTGTTTTTGCCTTTTCAGGGAAAAAGCCCATATTATTACAGATGATGTTAATAATGTGTATTTTTTGCCAGGATCAATAATTTTCATGCCTAAACAAACCATGCAACAACGGTTGCAATTCATTCAGGATTGTATCAAACAGTGCTGTGAGCAAGCGGGTCGTGATCCTGATGAGGTGCAACTTTTACCAGTTAGTAAAACCTTTCCTGATGAGTTGATTCATCAGGCGCACGCTTTGGGTTTGCAGCGCTTTGGCGAGAACCGTGCCCAGGATTTGCGCGCCCGCTACGAAGCCTTTGCTGATACTCCCGTGCAGTGGGTGATGATCGGTCATACCCAAACCAATAAAGCGCGCGATATTGCACGTTATGCGACCGAGTTGCAGTCTCTGGACCGATTGTCCCTGGCTGCCGCTCTTGAGCGTCGACTTGAGCGCGAAGAGCGCAGTCTGGATGTGCTGGTGCAAATCAAGACCGCGCGTGAAGGCAGCAAGTTTGGTCTGGATCCGGAGGCACTGCCCGAGTTTTTGGAGCAGCTCAAGGCGTTTGAAACCTTGCGGGTGCGTGGTTTGATGACCATGGCCACACAAACGGAGGACGAGCAAGAGATCCGGCGTTGCTTTGCCCTTGCCCGCCACTGGCGGGACCGTATGCAGGAGGCAGGTCATGAGCAGCTGCAGCGTTTGTCCATGGGCATGAGCGGGGATTTTGAGTTGGCCATTGCGGAAGGCGCTACCGAAATTCGTTTGGGATCAGCGTTGTTTGGTGCCCGGGATTACGGTTGATTTTTTGAGCTATAAGCCAGGGCAATATGGGCAAAGGCAATTTCCAGCGAGCGCTCACCAGCATGAAAGATGACGGGCCGCCCGCGATGCGGAAAGCAAACCAGCCGTTTTGAAAACAGTAAAGGTACAAACTTGGCCATGCGGATTTCCTCCCAGCCGATGCGCCGATTGAAGACCCACTCCTGCTTGATCCCCTCGGCATCAATGGTGGTGCGACCAAACCACATATAGTAGGCGATGACACATAGGGCCAACAGGCTGATGGCGATGCTTAGGGCTACCGGGCCTTGCACCTGCGCCTGCAAATGCTGGGCACGCAGGGCAATCCACCAAATGATCAGCAGGATGACAAGCCAGGCAAGGCCGGCAATGGCCTTGGGCCAGGAGCGGCCCATGAGGGGCAGTGTGCCCAGGGCCTCAAAAAGTTTGGACTGTGTGATTTTGTCTCTCATGATTATTATTCAAAGTCTGTCAGGGGTGATTTGCTGGTAGCGTCCACCCGGCAGACGTTGGATATAACCGGATAGCTCCAGCTCGGTTAGCTGCGCACTCAGGGTCTGGGTATTTTGTTGGCTGGCATGCAGTAGTTGTTCAAATGAAATGGGATCATAGCCCATCTGCTTTAACCAGGGATAGTCGGACCATAGATGGCTGTTATTACGTGGTGGCACCGCCGGGTCATCTGCTTGTGGTGGGATTGCCGGAGCATGGATTTTGAGTTCCTCCAAAATATCGGCGCCGGATTCCACCAGCTTGGCGCCCTGTTTGATGAGGGCGTGGCAACCTCGTGCCAAGGGATCATGAATGGAGCCCGGGATGGCGAAGACCTCGCGTCCCATTTCAGTAGCGAGTTTGGCAGTGATGAGCGAACCGCTGCGTAGTGCCGCCTCAACCACAAGCACCCCATGCGCCAGGGCGGCGACCAGTCGATTTCTTTTGGGAAAGTGGTAGGTACGAGCGCGCTGGCCGAGGCTAAACTCGCTCAGGAGCAGCCCCTGATCGGCAATTTGATGCGCAAGCGTCCGGTTGCTGGCGGGATACACAATATCCATGCCGGTAGCCAGCACTGCAATGGTACTGCCATGGCGTGGCGAGGCGGACAAGGCGCCCTGATGTGCTGCTGTATCGATGCCGGTGGCCAATCCGCTACTGATGCACCAATTGCGTGTGCTGAGGTAGCGGGCAAACTCGTGGGCTGTTTCACGGCCCAACACGCTGGCGTTGCGTGCCCCAACAATGGCCAGATTGGGTTTTTCCAGCAGCGTCAGATCTCCTTTGGCATATAACAATATAGGAGGGTCGTGCAGATTGAATAACCGTTTGGGGTAGTGTTCGTCGGCTATGGTAATGAGGTGTTGATCCGGGCTTTGAGCC
>DATGTB010000100.1:0-5765 GCA_035302065.1 Paenalcaligenes sp.
GTCCAAGGACTTTGTCCTTGGCGTCAATCACAAACCATTCACGTCGTACTTCCTTGGGCTTTGCCACAAAGGTTTTCATGATGGTTCCTTTAAAAATCAAAAAATACGCGCCAAAGCGTTATTTTTCGCCAGTACGCAAAAAAGAAAATTGTACCACAATTTTTTAAAATGCAAAAAGGCGGGCCACCCAAGACCCGCCTTTCGGATAAAAACCACAGTTGGCCACAACAGGCCGCATGTGAAGATCAGGAACCTGCCTTTTGCTGACGCTGCTGAGCCAATGCAATCCCCAGGAAGTTATCATAGGAGCCCTCGGCGACCCGGAACCAGGGGACAGCCTCGTCACGAAACGCCATGTAGCTGTCGTAGATTTCCTTGAAGCGGGCATTTTCAGCACAGAACTCCTCATACACCTCATTGGAGGTGGCAAAGGCCGCATCCATGACATCCCTTGGGAAAGGCTTGAGCACAGCGCCACTGGCAATCAGACGACGCAAGGCTGCCGGGTTTTCAGAGTCGTATGTCGCCAGCATATTCTGACCGGCCGCACGCGATGCGGTCGCTACCAGAGACTTGTAGCTATCAGGCAACTCGTTGTAGGCATCCTGGTTAACGTACAAGGACACCTGGCCTGCCCCCTCCCACCAACCGGGGTAGTAATAGTATTTGGCCACCTTCTGGAAGCCGAGCTTTTCATCATCCAGTGGTCCGACAAACTCTACAGCATCAAGGGTGCCCTTTTCGAGTGAGGGATAAATGTCACCCGGTGGCACTTGCTGCGGGACCACCCCCATGCGCGCCAGAACCTCACCTGCAAACCCGGCCGTGCGCATCTTGAGCCCCTTGAGGTCCTCAACGGAGTTGATCTCCTTGCGATACCAGCCACCCATCTGGGTACCCGTATCCCCCATGGGGAAGTTAACGATATTGCGCGTCGCAAAAAGATCGCGCAACAACTCCAGGCCGCCCCCCTTGAAGAGCCAGGCGTGCATCTGACGGGCATTGAGCCCAAAAGGTACGGCCGTATCAAAACAGAAAGAAGGGTCCTTGCCATAATAGTAATAGGAAGCGGTCTGACCCATCTCTACCGTACCGTTGGAAACGGCATCCATTACCTCGAAACCCGGGACAATCTCGCCGGCAGGATAAAGCCTAATCGAGAATCTGCCTCCGGAAGCCTCCTCGACCATTTTCACGAACATCTCTGCCGTGGTAAATAGTGCGGGCAATGATGGCCCGTAGGTTGAGGTCATTTTCCAGCTTAATTTGGGCATGCTTTCAGCAAATGCCGGGGCAGCCACTGCGGCCGAACCAGCAACCGCGCCTATACCCGCTTTTTTTAAGAAAGAACGACGCTGCATGGTGCAGACCCTCCTTCGCGTTCAAATAAGATGAAATTCAAATGTCATTGACTAATGTTACATCCTGCCAATAATCCAATAAATCACTCACACTGTCAAACCATAGCACGGCGAACCATCATATTGCGGGGCAGCTTATCACCTGCTGTACTGCCTGCACGTTTAACTGCCAGCAATCGCCATCTGCTCAATCAGCACAGACCCGGTTTCACGTCCGCCACGGATCAGCTGGTCACTACCAACCAGTGCCATCTGTCGGAACATGTCCCGCAGATTGCCGGCAATGGTGATCTCCTGCACAGGATACTGTATCTCGCCGCCTTCGACCCAATAGCCAAAGGCCCCACGGGAATAATCCCCGGTCACAAAATTGACCCCCTGGCCAATAAGCTCGGTGACTAATAAGCCGGTACCCATCTCTCTTAGCAAGGCCGGTAAATCCAAATCCGGTCGGGTGCGGGTCGAATGCAAAAGCAGGTTATGCGCACCATCAGCGTTTCCGGTTGTTTGCAAACCAAGTTTACGGGCGGTATAACTCGACAAGAAATGCCCCTGCAAGGCACCCTCCTCGACAACCGCACGAGCTCGGGTGTATACCCCCTCACCATCAAAGGGCGCGCTGCCCAGACCGCCACGCAGGTGCGGCCGTTCCAGAATGCTGACATGGGCTGGGAACACCTCCTCACCCAGGGCATCCAGCAAAAAGCTGGCCTGTCTGTAAAGGGCGCCCCCACTGTTGGCACGCACAAAGGCCCCCAGCAAACCAGCTGCCAAAGGGGCCTCAAATACCACCGGATAACGGCCAGTGGGAACACTACGGGCTTGCAAACGTGAAATTGTGCGCTGAGCGGCGATACGTCCGACCTCCTCGGGGCTATCCAACTTGTGGGCCGCCCGGGCGACGCTATACCAGTAGTCACGCTGCATCTGCTCGCCTACACCCGCAATGGGGGACATGCCAATGCTATGGCGACTGTAGGGATAGCCACCCAAAAAACCACGCGTATTACCCAGCACAAAGTGGCCCTCTAGGCTGTCAACACTGGCCCCCTCGCTGTTGGTAATCTCGGAGTCATAATTCAACGCCGCACGCTCTGCGCGTAGCGCCCACTCGGTCGCCTGCTCGGCATCGATGGACCAGGGCCGGTACAAAGCCAAATCAGGATACTGAAAGGCCAGATCATCGGCCTCGGGCAAACCGGCCGCCGGATCCTCTGCCGTATAACGAGCGATATGCCAGGCGGCAGCCACTGCCTCTCGCAGCGCCGTCGGGGTAAAATCAGCGGTTGTGGCCGTGCCCCGTTTTTGACCGTCGTACACTGTAATCCCCAGACAACGCTCGCGCGCCTGCTCGACCGTGTCTGGCTGCTGCTTTCTGACTGAGACCGACAGCCCGCGGCTTTCCGAGACCTCGGCCGCGGCATCCGATGCGCCCAACCTTTTGGCCTCGGCCAAGATATCCTCAATCAGTTGGCAGAAAAAATGCTGATTTTCTGAAATTGGCAAGTTTGAGATAGTGACTTCACTCATGATTACCCTTTGTGGCCAGGCGCCAACGCCCGTGAATGCAATTTTGATAGTACACAGTCTAACCTTAAATGCTTTAATAAGGGAAAATCAACAGCAACCCGCAAAGCGGCGGTACAATCACCCGATGAGGTATTCGCAGCCGCCATTCTTTTCATCATCTTGTAGACTGGATATGACTCAACTTTTGGAAAGTATCGAATTAAACCCTGAAAAAGAGGCAAAATTTAGCATCATTTGGCTACACGGTCTAGGCGCGGACGGCAACGATTTTGTCCCCATTGTGCCGGAGTTGGGGCTGGACAAGATGCCCGTGCGCTTTATCTTTCCGCACGCCCCCATCCAGCCGGTCACCATCAATGGCGGCATGCCCATGCGCTCCTGGTACGATATTTATATGGCCGATCTGGTGCGCAAGGAGGATGCCCAGGGCATCCGCGATTCACAGGCGCAAATCGAGGCGCTGATCAAACATGAAAATGAGCGTGGCATCCCCAGTGAGCGTATTGTGCTGGCGGGTTTCTCCCAGGGTTGCGCCATGACATTACAAACCGGCCTGCGCTGGCCGGAGCGCCTGGCCGGGCTTGTCTGCCTGTCCGGTTATTTGCCATTGGCCAGCCAAACTCCTGATGAACGAGATCCGGCTAATCAGGACACGCCGATATTCATGGCTCACGGCACCCAGGATCCTGTAGTTCCCCTGCAGCGTGGCGAGGCCAGCCGCAAGGCGCTGGAGTCCATGGGCTATAAGGTAGAATGGCATACCTATCCCATGCCGCATTCTGTGCATCCTCAGGAAATACAGGATATTGCCCGGTTTTTACAACACATCTTAGTCCTTTGATTAGTTAACAGTATGAGTTCTGATTCTATAGTCCGTACACGTTTTGCCCCCTCTCCTACGGGTGATTTGCATCTGGGAGGGGCGCGCACCGCACTATTTTCCTGGGCGTTTGCCCGCCACCACCAAGGCCAGTTTGTGCTCCGTATCGAGGATACCGATTTGGAACGCTCCAGTGCCGAGGCCGTGCGCGGCATCATTGATGGCATGCAATGGCTCGGGCTGGACGTGGACGAGGGTCCATTTTTTCAAAGCCAACGTATAGAACGCCACCGGGAGGTCATTGAGCAGATGCTGGCAGCGGGCACTGCCTATTATTGCTACAGCAGCCCGGAGGAGGTAGAGGCCATGCGCGAGCGTGCCCGAGCCCAGGGGCTCAAGCCACGTTATGACGGCACCTGGCGTCCCGAGCCGGGCAAAACCCTGCCAGCTATCCCCGCAGACCGGAATCCGGTGGTGCGTTTTAAAAGCCCCCAGATGGGTGCCACTACCTGGAATGACCTCGTCAAGGGCACCATCTCCATCCCCAATGAGGAGCTGGATGATTTGATCATCGCCCGCTCGGATGGCACACCTACCTACAACTTCTGCGTGGTGGTGGATGACTGGGACATGAAAATCACCCACGTAATCCGTGGTGATGACCATGTCAACAATACAGCACGCCAGATTTCCATGCTGGAGGCGTTGGGCGCGGCGATCCCCGAATACGGCCACGTCCCCATGATCCTGGGGCCGGATGGCGAAAAGCTATCCAAACGCCATGGGGCAGTCGGTATTTTGGAGTACGACCATGAGGGCTTTTTACCCGAGGCCATGATGAACTATCTGGCCCGATTGGGCTGGAGCCACGGGGATGAGGAGCTCTTTAGCCGGGCGCAGTTCATCGAGTGGTTTAATACCCGCAACCTGAGTCGTTCACCTGCCCAATGGGACCCCAAGAAACTGCGCTGGGTCAATGCGCACTACATCAAACAAAGTACAGACGAACGCCTGGCCAAGCTGGTCGCCCCCCGTATCAAGCAGCTGGGCGGAGAGCCTGCGCAGGCAGACCTGCCCGCGGTAATGGCCCTTTTAAAGCAACGGGCAGAAACCCTCAACGAGCTGGCGACACAGGCCATGATATTTTGTGATCCTGCCGAGCCCACCATCGATCCCGAGTTGCAAGCGCAGGTGTTAACGCCAGAGGCTTTGGAGTTGCTGCGGGCCTTTGCTGAAAAAGCCCGTACCCAGGAGGATTGGCAGACCGAAGCGATCGGGCAGCTCATCAAGGATCTGCTCAAAGCGCACGATGCCCGCATGCCTCAGCTGGGCATCCCCATGCGGGTGGCAGTGACTGGCCAACGCCAGACGCCTGCCATCGATGCCGTCCTCGCCCTGCTGGGCAAGGAGCGCGTCCTGCAGCGTCTGGATCAGGTCACGAGCGCCTGAGGCCAGCTATTGGTTTAAAAGGGGAGCCGATACCCCGGTGAGCTGCGCTGCGTGCGCAGCTCGAGCCCTTGAGCACTACGTAAATCGAGCTGCTCCTGCTCTACAGACAGGATCCGATACCGGTTGGTATAAATGGGGTCCTCGGCATCGACCGGTACCCCATTAGAGGTATAGGTGTGCAAAATCAGCTCATTGCCCTCACGGTACCAGCAACCTGTCTCATTGAGTCCTTGCGACGGCTGACGGGGTCGTTTAAGCTGCTCGGTAAAGAGCATGCTGCCATCAGCCTTGAGCGTAAATAGGGTGCGCAACTCACCTGTAACCCCCTTTTCCTGACGTTTATTGAGCCAGTTGCCTACCAGAGGCTCCTGCTCGGCCGCCGGCCTGCACTCGGGCACGGTTGGCTGCACCTCGCCTTTGGACGCATGCTGTGGACTCGGCGCTGTACACGCCGCCACGAGTAACACCAGCCCCCCACCCACAATGAACCTTGTCCAGCTCGAGACACTTTTCATGCCTGAATACCTCACATGATTGATTTTAGAAACGCTTAAAATTATAAAGCCACGAAAAACGAAATGCTGGCATAATTTGTTAAACTAGAC
>DATGTB010000101.1:0-16151 GCA_035302065.1 Paenalcaligenes sp.
CTGCAACAAGGCAGCGTAATCCTGAATTTCAGCACCACAACCACTGGCTGTGGTCACGACCGCCTCCACAGCACCACTATCAATAAAAGGCCACCAGGCATCAATCAGCTGCCGGGCATTTTCCCGGGCGCCCTCCAGATCTCCATTATGATGGCGCACTGCGCCACAGCATCCCCCCTGCTCAACGCGGGTCAGCTGGATACCAAAACGATTCAATACCCGGGCTGCGGCGGCATTGATCTCCGGTGCCAGCGTCGGCTGCACACAACCCTCGAGAACCAGCATCTGACGCTCGTGTTTGGTCACCGGCCACCGCAGCGCAGCCGCATCAGCAGGCGCTGCCGCCGGCATTTTCTCCCTGAGCAAGCGCGGCAGCACCGGCTTGAGCCGCTGCGCCACTGCCAACGCCCGTCTAAAGCGCTTGGGCTCAGCCACCACTTCACGGACAAGCAATCGCCAAAACCGCTCGTGCACAGGCCGTTCGACCTTGTCATCGACTACCTCGCGACCCAAATCCAGCAGCTTGCTGTACTCCACCCCCGAAGGGCAGGTGGTTTCGCAAGCACGGCAGGTCAGACAACGATCCAGGTGCTCCTGCGTAATGCGGGTGGGTGTTTCCCCCTCAAAGACCTGTTTCATGAGATAAATTCTGCCCCGTGGACCATCGAGCTCATCGCCGAGCATCTGGTAAGTCGGGCAGGTGGCATTACAAAACCCGCAGTGCACGCATTTGGCAATGAGCTCCCGGGCTTTTTCACCCGTTTCGGTATGGGCAAATTCTGGAGATAAGGATGTATGCATCAAAGCTCCCCCGGATATATCTTGCCGGGATTGAAAATCCCCGCCGGATCAAATTTTTGTTTGAGACGTTTTTGCAAGGTCAGCACAGCAGGCTCCAATGGATGAAAGACTGCAGCCGGCACCTGCTGCCCACGAAAAGCCGTTGCCGTACCCCCCAAGGCCGCCACAGCAGCCCGGATATCTGCCGCCGGCAAACTGCTGACACACCAACGCAAGGCCCCCCCCCACTCGATGAGCTGCGGCTCATCCGGCAAACACATCGGTGCCACACTGGGCAGGGATAAGCGCCACAATACTGCCTCCGGATCCTCGGCCACCACGCCCTGTGCCTGCATAAACCAGGAATGCTGCTGATGCCGCACTGCAGTCCACAGTGCTGTCGCCTGCTCATCTGGCAGCTGCTCACCGCCGATCAGCTCATGGGCCACTGCCAGGGCACTGGGTGCACCCGATAAACGCAAATGCAGTTGTCCCCCTACCCACAGGCTGGCAGAAATGGGCAATGGCTGCCCTGCCCACTCGTTGAGTTTTTGCAAAGCTGTTGGTTGATCCATTGCCAGTACCAGGGTTTGCTCCTGAATAGGCAGCGGCAGCACCTTGATGGATAACTCGGTAATTATCCCCAGCGTCCCCAAACTACCTGCCATTAAACGGGAGACATCGTAACCGGCAACGTTTTTCATGACCTGCCCACCAAAGGTCAGTAAACGGCCCTGACCATCGATGATTTTTACGCCCAGCATGAAATCCCGCACCCCGCCGGCCTGAGCCCGACGCGGCCCCGCCAGTCCGGCCGCCACACAACCTGCCAAAGTCGACTGCGGTGAATACAAGGGCGGCTCAAAGGCCAAAAATTGTCCTTGTTCTGCGAGCAGGGCCTCTATCTCAGCTACCGGCGTACCGCCCCTGGCTGTGATTACCAGCTCAGAAGGCTCATAATCCACCACCCCCCGGTAACCACTGACATCGAGGACCTGACCTGCGGGCGGATGTCCATAAAACTCTTTGGAGCCCGCTCCTTGTAAAATCAATGGCGTGCGCTGCGCCTGGGCTTCTGTGACTTTTGCGCTCCATTCGTCGAGGAGCGCATCCTGCGCTTGGGCAGATTGCCTGGATTGATGTTGATTCATGACACATTCAAAAACGCGGTAAATGGGGAAAAGGCAGCTGACCGCCCTGCACATGCATGGCGCCAAATTCAGCACAGCGATTCAAGGTCGGAATGGCCTTGCCGGGATTGAGCAAGGCATGCTCATCAAAGGCCTGCTTGATGGCAAAAAACAAATCCCGCTCGGCTTCTTTAAACTGTACGCACATCTGATTGATTTTTTCTACCCCGACGCCATGCTCACCCGTAATAGTCCCGCCAAGCGCAACAGACAACTCCAGTATTTCCCCGCCAAATTGCTGGGCCCTGAGACGCTCCTGCTCACTGCTGCCATCATACAGGATGAGCGGGTGCAAATTGCCATCCCCGGCATGAAACACATTGAGGCAGCGCAGCCCGTATTTATCCTCCATCGCAGTGATGGCATTGAGCATCTCACCCAAGCGCTTGCGCGGAATCGTGCCATCCATGCACAGATAATCCGGGGAAATGCGCCCTGCCGCCGGAAACGCCGCCTTGCGCCCGGCCCAAAACAGCTCACGCTCCTGCTCGGAACGGGAGACCTTGATTCCGGTCGCGCCATACTTGCGCAAAAGCGCCTCTATCCGGGCAATCTCCTCGGCCACCTCCTCGGGGGTGCCATCCGACTCACAAATCAGGATGGCCTTGGCATCCAGTGGATAACCTGCCTGCACAAACTCCTCGGCAGCAATGGTAGCCGGCTGATCCATCATCTCCAGCCCGGCCGGGATGATACCCGCGGCAATAATACCCGCCACCGCATCCCCGGCCCGGGCCACATCATCAAAGCTGGCCAGCACACACTGGGCAAACCGTGGTGTCGGAGTGAGTTTCAGGCTCACCTCGGTCACTACAGCCAGCATCCCCTCAGAGCCAATCAACAAGGCCATCAGGTCATAACCCGGCCCATCCAGCGCATGACTGCCAAACTCGATAATCTCTCCCTCGATGGTCACCGCCCGGATACGCAAGACATTATGCACGGTCAGGCCGTATTTGAGGCAATGCACCCCACCGGCGTTTTCGGCAATATTGCCCCCAATGGTGCAGGCAATTTGAGATGAAGGATCCGGCGCGTAATACAACCCGTAAGGCGCGGCCGCCTCGGACACCTGTATGTTGCGCACCCCGGGCTGTACCACCGCAATGCGGGCCTGCGGATCAATGTCCACGATACGATTCAGGCGCGCCAGGGACAGCACCACCCCGTGCGGATGTGGCAAGGCCCCGCCTGACAACCCGGTCCCGGCCCCGCGTGCCACAATGGGCACGCCCAAGCGGGCACAGGTCTGGATAGCAATAACCACCTGAGCCTCGGTCTCGGGCAACACGACAGCCAACGGCAGATGGGCCATCAGCATGAAACTATCGCACTCATAAGGCCGCAACTGCTCATCCGTGTGTAGTACCATGGCCGCAGGCAAGACATCCTTGAGTGCAGTCACCACCTCCTGCTGGTCGATATGGGAAAAATCCTCATCCGCTTGTGCAAATAATGCTTGCATCATAGTCACCCTAATTCAGCTGTGTTATCTTTACCCTATTACAAGATACAACAGCTGCTTGTAGAATAGACAAAATAACCATGAGTCAGACCACACAATCAAACACTCCCCTCATCGAATTTCAGGACGCCGCCTTGGGTTATGGCGACTTTACGGTGCTTAAGCATATCAATATCAAGGCCTATCGCGGTCAGGTAATTGCGATGATGGGGGGCTCCGGCTCGGGTAAAACCACCCTGCTGCGCGGTGCTACTGCGCAGATTATCCCGCAGGCAGGCGAGATCACCGTTTTTGATCAGCCCCTGACACAGTGCACTCCCAAACAAATAGAGCAGCTGCGCAAACGCATGGGGGTACTCTTTCAACAGGGCGCCTTGTTTACTGATCTGAATGTCTTTGAAAACGTGGCTTTTCCCCTACGCGAACATGCGCAGCTCAGTGAAGCCGAGATTACCCAGATCGTACTGGAAAAGCTCGATGCCGTGGGTCTGCGTGCCGCAGCACATCTGCGCATCAGCGAGATTTCAGGGGGCATGGCTCGCCGGGTAGCCTTGGCTCGTGCCATTGTGCTCGAACCCGAGCTGATTTTCTATGATGAGCCCTTTGCCGGCCTGGATCCCATTTCCCTGGGCATAACCGCCCAGTTGATCCGGGATCTCACCGATGAGCTCAACTGTGCCTCTATTATCATTACTCATGATGTGCCCGAGTCCTTTAAAATCGCCGATTATGTTTATATTGTTGGCCAGGGCAAGATGATCACTCATGGCACCCCCGAGGAGCTAGAGGCCGCCGAGGAGGAGTATGTCAAACAGTTCCTGCACGGCTTGCCCGATGGGCCCATTGCCTTTCACTACCCTAATACACCGGCCTTTGAAAAGTGGCTGCAAAAAAACACCAGGCACTCATGAACGCTTTGATTACCGCCGTTTCCTCTTTTGGTCACGCCATTTTGCAAAGTTTCTATACTTTAGGGGCGTTTACACGACTGTTCTTTGCCCTGCTCAAACGCTCAGGCATTATTTTCAAGCGCCCCCGGCTGGTTTCCCAGCAGGTGCATTTCATTGGTAATTACTCCCTGCTGATCATCGGTGTATCCGGGCTTTTTGTCGGTTTTGTACTCGGCCTGCAGGGTTACTACACCCTGAGCCGCTATGGCTCCGAGGAAGCGCTTGGGCTGTTGGTAGCCCTGTCCCTGACCCGCGAGCTCGGTCCAGTAGTAACCGCCCTGTTATTTGCCGGTCGTGCCGGCACGTCGCTGACTGCCGAGATTGGCCTGATGAAGGCCGGCGAGCAGCTGGCCGCCATGGAGGTCATGGCCGTTGATCCCATCCGGCGCGTACTGGTTCCGCGCTTTTGGGGTGGCATCATTGCCATGCCCTTGCTGGCTGCTGTGTTTTCTGCAGTCGGGGTGTTGGGGGGCTGGATTGTTGGCGTTCTGCTCATCGGTATTGACCCGGGGGCTTTCTGGTCACAAATGCAAGATGGGGTTGATGTTATCAATGATGTATTAAATGGGGTAATCAAAAGCATTGTCTTTGGTTTTGTGGTTACCCTGATCGCCCTATATACTGGCTGGACAGCACGCGCCACCCCCGAGGGGGTCTCCCGTGCCACCACCCGTACTGTAGTCAGTGGTTCCCTGGCCGTGCTCGGTCTGGACTTCCTCATGACCGCACTCATGTTTAGTTAATCAAATACGAAGGCAATTCACACGGATAGCAGTTATGTCACAAAGCAAAACAGATTTTTGGGTGGGTGTATTTGTTTTTATCGGGCTGGTTGCGCTGGCATTTCTGGCCTTGCGCGCAGGGAATCTCAGCAGCTTTTCCTTTGCGCCGACTTATCGCGTGCATGCCGCCTTTGATAATATTGGCGGGCTCAAGGTACGCGCCCCTGTCAAAAGCAGTGGGGTGGTCGTTGGTCGCGTGGCTGAAATCAGCTTTGATAATCAGGATTTTCATGCTGTTGCCACCCTCGAGCTGGAAAGCCGTTATCAATTCCCAGAGGACAGCTCAGCATCCATCCTGACCTCCGGCCTGCTTGGCGAGCAATATATCGGCCTGACGCCAGGAGGCAGTGATGAAGATCTTACCAATGATTCTACAATCCTATATACTCAAAGCGCAGTGGTATTAGAGGAACTGATCAGCAAATTCCTCTACGGCATGGCGGGCGGCGATTAACAGCGCAGTAGCCTGTTCTGCATTACATGTCGACCCATCCTCTCAGTCAAAAACAATATCGCTCATAGGGTACTTTATGTCTTCTCCTGTCCCGGCCAAGAAAAAAAGGGTGCGCAATCGTTTGCGTCTCACCCTGTTAGCCTCAGCATTGGCTCTAA
The DNA here is from genome assembly GCA_035302065.1 of Paenalcaligenes sp. Lineage (GTDB taxonomy): Bacteria > Pseudomonadota > Gammaproteobacteria > Burkholderiales > Burkholderiaceae_B > Paenalcaligenes. The sequence goes on from DATGTB010000101.1 coordinate 5,780, forward strand.
CCACTGGTTGTGCAACGGTCAACCATCCCAATCCGGATGATCCGTTGGAGCGCTACAACCGCACGATGGACAAAATCAACTATAATGTCGATCATGCGTTGATATTGCCGGTCACCAATATGTACAAGGCATTGACCCCACAGCCTGCGCAGACGTGCATTGGCAATATCTTCAATAATCTGGGCGATCTGTGGGGCGCAGTCAACAGCTTTTTCCAGGGGCGTCCGCATGACTTTTTCAATGGTCTTGGGCGGGTCCTGTTCAACAGCACCATGGGGCTGGGCGGCTGTATCGATGTCGCCTCCAAAAACGGCTCCAAGCGTATCCCCAATGACCTGGGTACCACTTTGGGAGTCTGGGGGGTACCTTCCGGACCCTATGTAGTTCTGCCCATCATGGGGCCAAGTACAGTCCGTGACGGTACGGCCATGGTCGGTGGTTTTGCTGTTGGTCTATCGTCCACCTACCCCATCATGGAGATTCGTAATGTACCGGTGCGTAATTCCATCCTCGCTGCCTACATGCTAGATTTCCGCGCCGGGTTAACCGATGCCGAGGATCTGGTCGATAACATCGCCTTGGATCGTTACAGCTTTATCCGTGATGCTTATTTACAACGTCGTGAGTCTCTCGTACGCAGCAAAAAGGCACCTATCGGTGGAGATGGCTACGATGATTTACCTGACTACGAGGATTATGATGATCTGCCTGATTACGATGATCCCGAGGACGGGGTGGATTAAGAACAGACAATCCGGCAAGGTTGCGTAGGCTTATCATTGTCACAAACTCCCTATTGGGCTAGCATTTGCTTATTCGGTAGAAGGTTAAAGGATTTTTCATGCACACTTTGATTCGTATGCACATCCGGCCCGCTATGGTTCGGTGGGTTTACCAAAGTATGGCGCTGATGCTGGCGCTTTTTCTCAGCACCCACGCTTGGGCCAATATCGATCCCAAGGCCGCACCACCCGAGTTCATACAGGCAGTTGCGGATCAGGCCCTGCAGGCCGTGAAAAATGACCCCGATGCACAACAAGGTGATCGGGAGGCCATTGACCGACTCATCGACGAGTATGTGCTGCCTTACGTCAATTTTGAGAAAACCACCCGTCTGGCCGCAGGGCGCCACTGGCGCCAGGCCAGCGAGCAGCAGCGCAATGCCTTGGTGGAGGCGTTTAAAAACACCTTGGTGCGCACCTATAGCGGTGCCTTGTCCAAGGTGGATCAGCTCTCTGAAATCAAGGTGCAGCCGTTTCGTGGCGATCCCGAAGCCGCCGATGTCGTAGTACGCAGTGTGGTATCCCAGCGGGGCAACCCAGATGTAGCCGTCGATTACCGCATGGAAAAAACACCCGAGGGCTGGAAAATCTACGACATCAATATCGAGGGGATTTGGTTGATTCAAAATTATCGCAACCAGTTTTCCCAGGTAATCAACGAGCAGGGCTTTGACGGCTTGGTTGATGCACTGAACAAACAGCGCGTAGCGCCCGCCAATCAGTAAAACAGCCCCCCTGCCCTGAACCGGAGCCACCTCCAAACGAGGTAGGCCCACTTTCTTTTCCACAGTCTGGCACGTCGAGCGTGCCGGACTTTTCGTCTGTACTCTATGTCAGCTATTTATCTTGAGAACATTAGCAAAACCTTTTTTGCGCCGGCAAAAGGGTTAAAAGGTTTGCTTGGTCTGACCGACACCAACAAAGGCTTTCAAGCACTCAAAAACATTGATCTGAAAATTGAATATGGTGAGTTTTTTGGCTTGTTGGGCCCAAACGGTGCCGGCAAGACCACCCTTATTTCCATTCTGGCCGGTCTGACCCACGCCACAATCGGGCAAGCCACTGTCTGTGGCTATGATGTGGTCAGCCAATACCGTCTATCCAGACGGGCACTGGGCGTAGTCCCCCAGGAAATTGTGTATGACCCTTTTTTCACCGTACGGGAGACCCTGCGTCTGCAGTCCGGTTATTTCGGCCTGCGCGACAATGACGACTGGATCGATGAGATCTTGCATAATCTGGGGCTGAGCGACAAAAGTGAAAGCAATATGCGTGCCCTATCCGGTGGGATGAAGCGCCGCGTCCTTGTTGCCCAGGCACTGGTTCACCGACCCCCGGTGATTATCCTGGATGAACCGACTGCCGGTGTGGACGTAGATTTGCGCCGCAATTTATGGGAGTTTATCTCCAGACTCAATCGCGAGGGACATACCATTTTGCTGACCACGCACTACCTCGAAGAGGCTGAGGCACTCTGTAACCGTGTTGCCATGCTCAAAGAGGGCGAGATCGTGGCCCTCGATACGCCGCAGGCACTGCTCGAAAATGTGGGCAGCACTGATCTGGAGGACGCCTTTGTCCGCATTATGCATGATGAAAAAAATGAGAGATTGATCGCATGAGCCAAAGTGAACACCTGAAACGTTGGGGCGTTCCACAAGAAAGTCCGGGCCAGCCCCAGGCACAACCCATATTGGAACCACAAGTCACCGAGGGCTCGGGCTTTCCCACCTTGTTGCACAAAGAAATGATGCGCTTTATCAAGGTCGGCTTTCAGACCGTTGCTGCGCCGGTGGTAACCGCCTTGTTGTATCTGCTGATCTTTGCCCAGATTCTTGAGGGCCGGGTTCATGTTTATGACTCAGTACCCTATACCTCGTTTCTGATTCCGGGCCTGATGATGATGAGCATGCTGCAAAACTCCTTTGCCAATCCCTCATCATCCCTGATACAAAGCCGCATCACCGGCAACCTGGTCTTTATCCTGTTGCCACCCATTTCGCATCGGGAAATATTTTCTGCCTATATCCTGGCTGCCGTCATACGAGGTCTGGCTGTAGGCCTATGCATTGGCCTCGTCTCTCTGTTTTTTGTCAGCCTGCCCATTGCCAATATTTTTTGGGTACTGACCTTTGCCATCCTGTCCTGTGCCATCATGGCCACCCTGGGCCTGATTGCCGGACTGTGGTCGGAAAAATTTGATCAGCTGGCAGCCTTTCAAAACTTCCTCATCATGCCGGCCACCTTTTTATCTGGTGTGTTTTACTCCATTCATAGTCTGCCTGCCTTTTGGCAAAAGGTGTCGCAATGGAATCCCATCTTTTACACTATTGACGGGTTTCGCTACGGTTTTTTTGCGGCCTCGGACGTATCGCCATGGCACAGCCTCATCGTGGTCGGCAGCGCCTTTATCTTATTGACATTAATCGCTTTACACCTGTTGAAATCAGGGTACAAACTACGGAATTAATCATGAGCACTCCTACCCCAGAGCAAGTACGTGAACTGATTGTTAATAATTTGAACTGTGAGCATATAGAGGTACAGGGCGATGGATACCATTATGAGGCCACCATCGTCAGCCCCGAGTTTGAGGGACTAAACCGCATCCGCCGCCATCAACGCGTTTATGAGACACTTGGCGGGCGCATTGAGTCCGGGGAGATCCACGCCCTGTCCATGCGCGTACTGACCCCCGAGGAATACAAGGCTGAAGGGAATGGATAAGCTGCGCATTGTCGGGGGCAGCCCCCTGCACGGAGAAATCACTATCTCAGGCGCCAAAAATGCCGCCCTGCCCATTCTGTGCGCCAGCCTGCTCAGCGCCGATGCGCTCACCCTGCACAATGTGCCCAATCTGCGTGATATAGATACCACCTGCACGTTGCTGGCCCAAATCGGGGTACAGGTCGACCGTAACAGCGATACCATCACGCTGCAGGCCTCACAGCCCCACAGTATCGAGGCCCCCTATGAGCTGGTCAAGACCATGCGGGCCTCCATTCTGGTTCTAGGCCCCTTGCTGGCCCGCTTTGGGCAGGCGCGTGTCAGTCTGCCCGGAGGGTGTGCCATTGGACAACGCCCCGTGGATCAACACATCAAGGGATTACGAGCCATGGGGGCGGACATCGAGCTGGAACACGGTTTTATTGTGGCCAAGGCAAAACGCCTCAAAGGGGCACGCATCCGCACCGATATGGTGACTGTCACCGGCACTGAAAACCTGCTCATGGCCGCCGTATTGGCCGAGGGTGAAACCATCCTCGAAAACGCCGCCCGGGAGCCCGAGGTGGTGGATTTGGCCGAGCTGCTGATCGCCATGGGAGCGCGCATCAAGGGACAGGGCACTGAGCGCATTGTGGTCGAAGGCGTCGAGCGCCTGCACGGGGCCACTCACTCAATCATGCCCGATCGCATTGAAACCGGTACTTTTTTATGTGCGGTAGGCGCTACCCGGGGGGAGCTCACGCTCAAACATACCCGTGCAGACACCCTCGAATCCACCCTCGATGTACTGCGCCGGGCCGGGGTGCAATTACAATGCGAGGACGACACTATCCATGCCCGCATGGAACAACGCCCCCAAGCCGTCAGCTTTAGTACCAGCGAGTATCCGGGCCTGCCCACGGATATGCAGGCTCAGCTCATGGCATTGAATGCCCTGGCCCAGGGCCGGGCCGTCATCGCCGAAAATATCTTTGAAAACCGCTTCATGCATGTGCAGGAGTTACGCCGCATGGGCGCCGATATCAAGGCTGATGGACATACTGCCCGGGTACGCGGGGTCGAGCAGCTGTTGGGCGCCCGGGTTATGGCTACTGACCTGCGGGCTTCGGCCTGCCTGGTGATTGCCGGCCTTGCAGCCAAGGGCGAAACCCTCATCGAACGCATCTATCATCTGGACCGGGGGTATGAGCAAATGGAACACAAACTAGCCACTGTCGGCGCCAATATCGAGCGTCTGACCTGAGATCCATGACAGAAAATCGCATCAACCAACCCATCACCCTGGCCCTGTCCAAAGGCCGGATTTTCGAGGAAACCCTCCCATTGCTGGGTCAGGCAGGCATAGAGGTGCTGGAAAACCCAGAGACCTCCCGACGCCTCATCCTGCCTACGAGCTCGCCCGATTTACAAATCATCATCGTGCGTGCCACTGATGTGCCCACCTATGTGCAATACGGCGCTGCTCACATCGGCATTGCCGGCAAGGACGTGCTCTATGAGCATATGGAAGACCACCCGGGCGGTCTCTACCAGCCTGTGGATCTCAATATTGCCCGGTGTCGCATGTGTGTTGCCGCCCCTCGGGGCTTTGACTACCAAAGTGCTGTTTATAAGGGCGCACGTTTACGCATTGCGACCAAATATTTGCGCACCACCCGGGAGCATTTCGCCCAGAAAGGCGTTTATGTGGATCTGATCAAACTCTACGGCTCCATGGAGCTCGCCCCGCTGGTCGGGCTGGCCGATGCCATCGTTGATCTGGTCTCCACCGGTAACACCTTGCGCGCCAATGAGCTGGAGGAGGTTGAGGAGATTGCCCCTATTTCCTCGCGCCTCATCATCAATCAGGCGGCCCTGAAAACCCGCCAAACCGACCTGCAACCCCTGATGGATGCACTCATGCAAGCCGCCATCGAGCCCACGTCCCAAGGTTAATCCCAAAGCCTGGCAAACGGGTTACAATTAAGCCATGGCTTTACTGTTTGTTGACCACATTGGAATTGCATCATGACCCTCATTCGCCGTTTACAGTCCTCAGCGCCCGAGTTTGAGCGGGCGCTCCATGAGCTATTGGCCTACGAGGCTGAGCAGGACGCCTCCATCGAGGCGGTCTGTCGTGACATACTGCACCGCATCAGACATGAGGGCGATGCTGCCCTGCTGGAGTATACCGAGCGTTTTGATGGTCTTGCGGCACCGCAGGCCCAGGCCCTGGAGCTATCTGCCGATGAGTTGCAACAGGCACTCGAAGGCCTGCCCGCAGACCAGCGCGCCGCTCTGGAGGCCGCTGCCAGCCGTATTCGGGCTTATCACGAGCACCAGATACAACAGGACTGGTCCTTTACCGAGGCCAATGGCACCGAGCTGGGCCAGCGTGTTACCCCCATTGACAGGGTGGGGCTTTATGTGCCCGGGGGCACAGCGGCCTATCCCTCCTCCGTCCTGATGAATGCCCTGCCCGCCAAGGTCGCCGGCGTGCCCGAGCTCATCATGGTCACCCCCACCCCGCAGGGCCAAAAAAATCAGCTGGTACTGGCTGCTGCCGCACTGGGCGGAGTTGATCGGGTCTTTACCATTGGTGGCGCCCAGGCCATCGGGGCCCTCGCTTATGGCACGGAAACCATCCCGGCAGTCGACAAAATCGTCGGTCCCGGCAACGCCTATGTCGCCGAGGCCAAGCGACGGGTATTCGGCACAGTGGGCATTGACATGATTGCCGGCCCCAGCGAGATACTTATCATCAGTGACGGCAGCGTGTCGGCCCAGTGGCTGGCCATGGACCTGTTTTCGCAGGCCGAGCACGATGAGCTTGCGCAGGCTATCCTGATTGCCGATGACAAGGAGTTTCTGGATGCGGTAGAAAACGAAATCAAACGCCTGCTGCCCACCATGCCCCGCGCCGATATTATCGCCACCAGCCTGGCCGATCGCGGTGCCCTCATCGAGGTCGGGCATCTGGATGAGGCCTGCGAGATAGCCAATACCATTGCCCCCGAGCATCTGGAAATCGCTACCAAAACACCCGAATACTGTCTGCAACGCATCCGCCATGCCGGGGCCATTTTCCTGGGTCCCTATAGCTCCGAGGCACTTGGTGATTATTGTGCCGGTCCCAACCACGTATTGCCCACCGCCCGCACGGCCCGTTTTTCCTCACCCCTGGGGGTCTATGACTTCCAGAAACGCAGTAGTATCATCAACGTTTCCTATACCGGGGCCCAAACCCTGGGGCCCGTGGCCGCCACCCTGGCCGAGGGCGAAGGGCTGCATGCACATGCCCAAAGCGCCCGTTTCAGAATTTCCACTTCAACTGAATAGTATCTATCTATGCGTACCGCTGAAATTTCACGTCATACCAATGAAACCAAAATCGAGTGTTCTATCAATCTCGATGGTACCGGTCGTCACGAGCTCAACAGTGGCGTTCCCTTTCTCGATCACATGCTGCACCAGATTGCCCGGCACGGGGTGATTGATCTACAGGTGCACTGTGATGGCGATACCCATATTGATGATCATCACTCGGTTGAGGATATCGGCATTGCCCTGGGCCAGGCTTTCAGCAAGGCCATTGGTGATAAAAAGGGGATACGTCGTTATGGCCATGCCTATGTGCCACTGGACGAGTCCCTGAGCCGGGTCGTCATCGATTTTTCCGGACGTCCGGGTCTGTATTTCCATGCCGACTTTGTACGCGAAAAAGTCGGTACCTTTGATACCGAGCTGGTGCGCGAGTTTTTCCAGGGTTTTGTCAATCACGCCCAGGCAACAGTACATATAGATAACCTGCGCGGTGAAAATGCCCACCATCAGTGCGAAACCATTTTCAAGGCTTTTGGCCGTGCAGTGCGCATGGCGCTTGAAACTGATCCACGCAATAAGGACGTGATTCCTTCTACCAAGGGGGTGCTCTGATATGTTGCTCATACCAGCCATTGATTTAAAAGATGGGCGCTGCGTACGCCTGCGCCAGGGCGATATGGAGCAGGTCACCGTATTTTCAGATGATCCTGCAGCCATGGCCGAGCAGTGGTTTGAGCAAGGTGCCCAGCGTCTGCATCTGGTTGACTTAAACGGCGCCTTTGCTGGCCAGCCCATTAATCAGGAGGCCATCGAGGCCATTGTCGCTGCCGTTGACGGAGAAATCCCCATTCAAATTGGTGGCGGCATCCGCGATCTGGATACCATCGAACAATATCTGGATTTGGGGGTCAAATACGTCATCATCGGCACTGCCGCAGTCAAAAACCCAGGCTTTTTGCAAAATGCCTGCAGTGCCTTTACCGGGCAGATCATTGTCGGTCTGGATGCCCGTGATGGCAAGGTAGCAACCGACGGCTGGAGCAAACTGACCCGTCACGAGGTCACCGATCTGGCCAAAAAATTTGAGGACTACGGTTGTGAAGCCATTATCTACACTGATATTGGCCGGGACGGCATGCTAACCGGAGTCAATATCGAGGCTACCGTCGCCTTGTCGCGCGCCGTCAGTATCCCCGTCATCGCCTCAGGCGGCGTCTCATCCATGGATGATATCAAGGCCCTGTGTGCCGTCGAGGATGAGGGCATCGAGGGCGTAATCCTGGGACGCAGCATCTATGAAGGTACACTCGACTTTGCTGCTGCCCAGCGCTATGTCGACGAGTTGGACTCCTGAGGCAGTTATGAGTCAGCCTATTTGCCGTATCATCCCCTGCCTGGACCTGGCCGATGGCCGCGTCGTCAAGGGGGTCAACTTTGTGGATCTCAATGACGCCGGCGATCCCATCGAGGTCGCTCAGCGGTATAGCCAGCAAGGAGCAGATGAAATCGTCCTGCTCAATATTACCGGTGCGCCGGAAAATAACGCCGTAATACATCGCATATTGACGCAGCTTTCCGTGGATACGGATATACCACTCATTGTGGGCGGTGGGATGCGCAGCTTGCCCGACCTGCAGGCCATGATTCAGGCTGGCGCGACCAAGGTCTCCATCAACAGCGCAGCTGTTCATCGCCCGGAGCTCATCAGCGAGGCTGCCCAGACCCTGGGCTCCGAACGGCTCATCATTGCCATCGATGCCAAAAGCAATGATCACACCCCTGGCCACTGGGAGGTATGTACCCAGGGCGGCAAACACCGTACCGGACTGGATGTCGTTGAGTGGGCTCAGCGTGTCGCTCAACTGGGGGCTGGCGAGATCTTGCTGACCAGCATGGATCAGGATGGCACCCAAAGCGGTTTTGATTTGCAGCTCACCCGTGCAGTGAGCGATGCCGTGACCATTCCGGTCATTGCTTCGGGTGGTGTAGGCACGTTGGAGCATTTGGTGGATGGGGTCCTTCAGGGCGGAGCCCAGGGCGTGCTGGCCGCCAGCATCTTTCACTATGGCACCTACAGTATTGCCCAGGCCAAAGACTACCTGCAGCAGCACGGTATCCGTACGTTAACCTGACCCGGGAGGATGGCTCATGAGCTGGTTAAAAGAGGTAAAATTTGATGCCCAGGGCTTGATTCCTGCGATTGCCCAGGATCACCAGACCGGCAAGGTGCTGATGGTGGCCTGGATGAATGAGCAGGCCTTGCAACATACCGTCGCACAAGGCAAGGCCACCTATTGGTCCCGCTCACGACAGGCACTATGGCACAAGGGTGAGGAATCCGGTCATGAGCAAATCGTGCATGACATCCGCCTGGACTGCGATGGTGATGTCTTACTGCTCAGTGTAGAGCAAAAAGGCGGTATTGCCTGCCATACGGGTCGGTACAGCTGCTTTTACCAACAGCTACAAACCACGGATAATGGCCTACAATGGCAGGCCACCGAGCCGGTGTTAAAGGACCCGGCCATCATTTACGGAAACAAGGGGGAGCCGCAGTGACTCAGCCCACAGATATTTTTGCCCAGCTTGCCCAGGTGTTGGCCAATCGCCACCCCGAGCAGGGCGGTGATCCCGAGACCTCCTATGCTGCCCGTCTGTTTCATCAGGGCCCAAATGCCTTTTTAAAAAAGATAGGCGAGGAGGCTACCGAGGTGGTCTGTGCCGCCAAGGATAACGATAAACAACAGCTGATCGCCGAAATGGCAGATTTATGGTTTCACTGTCTAGTTGTGTTAAGTTATTATCATGTGCAGCCCAAAGAGGTCCTCGACGAGCTCAGTCGCCGACAGGGCCTGTCCGGCCTGGATGAAAAAGCTGCACGCAAACAGGGATCAAGCTAAAATAGCCGCTTTCACAGCGGGACCGCTTACTCAATTTTTGATATATTTATGCGCGAAAATTGTATTTTTTGTCAGATTGTCGAGGGGAAGCTCCCCGCGACCAAGGTGTATGAGGATGATGACTTTGTTGCATTCAAGGATATCAACCCGGCTGCACCTGTTCATATTTTGCTCATACCGCGCTGCCACATCGTTTCCATGCAGGACGTCACTGACGACGATTCAAGCTGGTTAGGCAAAATGATGGCGCTTGCGCCCCGTCTGGCAGCAGAAAACGGCTGTCGGCCCGGTTCTGAGGGCGGATTCCGACTGGTCATCAATAGTGGTGCAGACGGGGGCCAAGAGGTATATCATTTACACTTGCATATTCTTGGGGGGGCCCGTCCGTGGAGCAACCCAAGGTTTGGATTAGAATAGGAGATCTTCATGGGGACATTTAGCATTTGGCACTGGCTGGTCGTACTACTCATCGTAGCACTGGTTTTCGGAACCAAAAAACTACGTAATATTGGTGAGGATCTTGGCGGCGCTGTCAAGGGATTCAAAAAAGGCATTCGCGAGGCTCAGGACGAGGAGCCCGAGAGCATCGCCCAACGCACTGCTGATGACGACAAGACCGTCGATGTGCAAGCCAAGGAAAAATCTGACGCTTAATCCGCC
>DATGTB010000102.1:0-6598 GCA_035302065.1 Paenalcaligenes sp.
AGCAAGGAGTCAATCAATTAGAGCCTGCACAGCGTGATATAGCCATGGTTTTTCAAAACTATGCCCTATATCCCCATATGAAAGTCTTTGACAATATGGCCTATGGGCTAAAGATCAAAAAATTTCCCAAAGAAGAAATACGGCAACGAGTGCAAAATGCTGCTCAAATTCTTGAACTCAGTCATCTGCTCGACCGTCGGCCACGCGAACTATCAGGCGGACAACGCCAGCGCGTGGCCATGGGGCGTGCCATCGTACGTGAGCCCAAGGTATTTCTATTTGATGAGCCCTTGTCCAACCTGGATGCCAAGCTCAGGGTGCAAATGCGGCTTGAAATCCAGCGCTTGCATCAGCGACTCAAGACCACCAGCCTGTACGTAACGCATGATCAGGTCGAGGCGATGACCCTGGCTCAGCGCATGGTCGTAATGAATAAAGGCGTTGCCGAGCAAATTGGTACACCCAGTGAGGTTTTTAATCAACCAGCCAGTACCTTTGTGGCCAGTTTTATTGGCTCGCCACCCATGAATCTCATCCCGGTGACCGTTACTGAGCAAAAGGTCCTGCGGCTTGAGGGCCTGCCTGCCCTAAGCATCGAGCGGGAACGAATTCCCGCTGCGGTTAAAAATCAAAAGGTCATTTTTGGGGTTCGACCCGAGCATCTCGTTTTGCACCGCCCAGGGCTGGAGGTCAATGTGGAAATGATCGAGGTGTTAGGCTCCGAACAACTGATACATGCCCGACTGGGTGATTATCCCCTGGTGATCCGCTGCCCCATGAGTGATACGGCGACTGACCTATTAGGGGTGGGTGAAAAAATACAGGTTGGGGTGGCGCCCGACCACCCGCTACACTGGTTCGACAAGCAGAGCCAACGCCGCATCAACGGTCTTTGACAATCACTGAAAGCGGTCCAAATCAAAGTATTTTGAGCTGCCTTGGCCCGTAGTCTCGCTCGCTGACTCAGCGCCCTCCTTAGAAGGCTCTGGGGCTGTCTGCTCCGCAACCGCTGGTCCGTCAATCAGCTGCTGCAGGTATTTGGCCATACGGCTTTGGTTGGCAGATTCAGCCCAATCAACGGCAGTGTGCTGATGAATATTGACAGCGCGCAAATCCGCACCTGCCTCTAGCAACATATCAACCATCGCCCGGTTGCCTGAAAATGCCCCCATCATCAAGGGCGTCGTGCCATCAGGTGCAGGGGCGTGAATAAAGGCTCCCTCATCGAGCAACCAGCGGGCAAACTCTACCTGCCCCCGGGAGGCGGCATAATGCAATGGCGTCCAGCCAAGGCGATTGATTTTTGCCCCTTGAGCAGCAAGCGCCTTGCCGCGATCCAACTCCCCTAAAATAGCCAGATACATCAACGGCGTTTCATTGGTGTCATTGGTAATATTCGGATCGAAATCCTTGTGTTGCGCAAGCAGATCATAGACTGCCCACGACTCATTCTGGATGGCCCACATCACTGCCGGCTGCCCTTCCTGACTCTTTTCATTTGGATCCAGGCCCGCCGCTAATTGCTCCATGACAGCCTGCCGCCGATCATTGAGCACATCATTCCAAAATGATTCATCCACGGCATTTTGTGCCCAGAGCTGCGCAGAAGCAGTGATTAACCCGCCCATCAGCATTGCTGCCGCCTTTCTGACAAGACCATTTGAATGCATGAGTATTTTCCTTATAAAATCAAATAGATAGGCGTATAACTTAATCTATTTTATAGACTACCTCTCAAATCTTAATCCATCTCTTAAGATTTACCGCCTAACCTATTGAAAAGACTGTAAAAATTGCTTGTTGTTTGCTCCGCTAGCAACGCCAAATCCATATTTCTTAGCTCAGCAATATATTCTGCCACGTAGCGTACATAAGCCGGCTCATTGGTTTTGCCCCGAAAAGGTACGGGCGCCAGATAGGGCGCATCAGTTTCGATAAGCATTCTGTCCAATGGGACAAAACGTGCCACCTCCTTTAACTCCTGGGCATTTTTAAAGGTCACTATACCGGAAAATGAAATATAAAAACCCAAATCCAGTGCTGCGCGCGCTACCGCCAGCGTTTCCGTAAAGCAATGCATGACCCCGCCAGCCTCATCGGCATGCCCTGCCCGCATGATTGCCAAGGTGTCCTTGGCCGCGGCACGGGTATGGATGATGGCGGGCAAACCGGACAGGCGGCTCGCCTCCAAATGACGTTCAAAGCGTGCCCTTTGCCAGTTCAGTGGCTCTTGCAGGCGATAATAATCCAAGCCGGTTTCCCCAATCGCCACAACCTTCGGGTGGCGGGCCCGATCCAGCAACTCCTGCACACTGGCTTCGTGCGTCTGCTCATAGCCAGGATGAACCCCGACCGAGGCACTCAAATTATCGTGTTGTTCAACCATATGGATCAGTGCTGGCCAATCCTCAAAATTAACGCTTACTACCAGCGCATGCTGCACCTCATTGGTCTGCATATTGCCCAACACCTCGGGTAAACGCTCTTTAAGCTGTGGAAAGTCTATATGACAGTGTGAATCAACAAACATGGTAATTTAAAGCTTTTAAATGAGTTCAAGTGTAGACCTGCCCCAGGTTATCCAGCAGGTGGTGTACCCGTAGTTTGGCGTTAAAGGGATGCTCGGCGGTCGCTTGTCTTTGCAATAACGTCTTGCATAGATGTGTACTGACCTGCGGACTGCTGCGCTGCGCGAGCTGTTGTATGCTGCCCTCAAGCTCGGGATAGTGCCGTGGCGCCTGCCCATATTGCTGCAACTGTATATCCAGATTGAAACGCTGTATGACGCGCAGCAGCTCACCAAAAGGCAAGTCCTCTAACGACGGTAACAAAGCATAGAGCTGGGCCTTTTGCCGCTGCACAAGCGCCATACTCAGCTGCGTGAGCCATTCTGGCACAGCCTGCTCATGAGTGCGGGCTGCCTTGAGGGCTAACAAAGGGGCCCCATCATTGGCCCGCAGCCAGTCTGCGGCCTGTGCAATGCCTTGCTGCTGCAGCCACTGGGTAGCTTGTTGATTATCGGGCGCGGGCAGGTTCAAACGACGACAACGCGAACGAATCGTAGGTAGCAGCTCTGGTAGCTGTGAAGTGATTAACAAAAACACCGTCTTGGTGGCGGGCTCCTCTAGTACCTTGAGCAATGCATTGGCCACCACCCGATTCATCTGCTGCGCTGGATATATCAGCACAACCCGGTACCCGCCCCGATGAGTGCTGGCATGAAACCAGTCATCCAAGGCCCGGAACTGCTCAATGCGGATTTCCTGTGATTTCTCATTGCCCTCCGGCAGCGGTTGCTCAGGAAATAACTCCTCATGCCACTGGAGCGGGTAAATATACCGAACATCTGGATGGTTACCGCGGGCAAACCACTGACAGGCAGAGCAGTGCCCGCAGGCCAGCCCTTCTGGCTGCGGTTGCTCACACAGCAATGATGCGGCCAAAAAAGCGCCCAGCTCAAATTTACCAATACCCGCAGCTCCACTGAGCAACCAGGCATGGGGCATCTGCGCGCGGCGAGCTAAAAATTGCCGGGCTGTTTCATCAAACCAAGGGTAAAGTGTCATAAATGCCCGCTGCAAGTATCAAGCGCGCTGCCACTGATTAATCAATTGCAGCAGCTCGTCTTGCAACTGCTCCTGTATCTCGTTAATGGTCAAACTTGCATCAATCATGCTAAACCTTGCGGGTTCCTCATGTACCCTATCATAATAGCCCTGCTGGGTACGCAAAAAAAACTCCATATCCTCCTGCTCAAAACGATCCAGCACACGGGTTTTCATCAAACGCTGTCTAGCCAGGTCCAGGGGTAAATCAAAAAGCCAGGTGCGATCCGGGGTCAAGGCAGCATGCACCCACTGCTCCAGAACACGCACCCGCTGAGCACCTAAACCCCGACCTGCCCCCTGATAGGCATAAGTCGCATCAGTAAATCGATCACATAAGACCCAGTGGCCTTGCTTTAGGGCTGGCTGTATCCGTTTTTGTATGTGTTCCTGCCGTGCTGCAAACATCAGCAGACACTCCGTTTCCAGGCTCATGGGGTCTGTCAGCAACAAATGACGCAGGTTTTCGCCCAGCGGCGTACCGCCCGGCTCACGTGTGACTAATATGGGAATATCGTGACTTTGTAAAAACCGCTTCATGAACGGAATATGGGTACTCTTGCCTGCGCCGTCAACCCCCTCGAGAGTCAAAAAAAGCCCGTGCTTCATAATGATTTCACTTCAAAATATATTTTGCTACAGCCCGGTTATGCTGGGCCAGATTCTTGGAAAACTCGCTTGAGCCGTCCCCACGGGCGACAAAATAATAATAGTCGTGCTTTTCCGGGTGTAATGCAGCCAGCAAGGAAGCCTTGCTGGGCAAGGCAATGGGTGTGGGAGGCAAGCCTGCACGCGTGTAGGTGTTCCACGGGGTGTCTGTCCTCAGATCACGTTTGCGAATACGACCTTGATAGTTTTCCCCCATGCCATAAATGACGGTGGGATCGGTCTGTAACAGCATACCTGCTTTCAAACGGTTGATAAACACCCCGGCAATGCGGGAGCGATCCTCTGCCCGACCTGTTTCCTTTTCTATGATGGAAGCCAGTATTAATGCCTCGTAGGGAGAAGCCAGGGGTAGCTCCTCATCCCGCTCGGGCCACAACTCCTCGAGCAACTCCAGTTGCGCCTCATAGGCCCGCCTGAGCAGCTCAATATCCGGGGTGCCGGGCACAAATACATAGGTATCGGGATGAAACAACCCCTCGGGATGGGCAGCTTCTATTTGCAACTGCTCAATGATATCAGCTGGGGTTGCCTCCTCGAGCGTTTGCCTGATTTGTGGGTGCTCAGCAATCTGCTGCAGCATGCGCGCAAAGGTCCAGCCCTCGACAAAGGTAATGCGAGTTTGCATCATGTTGCCCTCGACCATGCGTTGCAGCAACGCCCACAAGGTATCCCCACGCTCGGCCTGATAGGCTCCGGCCTGCAGGCGTTTATCTGCCTTGCTATAGCGCGCCAGCAAAACAAAGCTATCCTCATGCACAGCAATCCCGGCCTGCGCCATTTGACGAGCGATTTGACGCGGCCCCATGCCGGATTCGACCATATAATCAACAGTCGGTTCAGGCATCGGCACCGCCCGCTGCATGACCCACCACCATGCGGCCCAACCCGACAAGGCAACCAAGAGCAAAAGGCTCAATACAGTGAGCAAAAGAATTTTCGTTGAACGCTTCATCGCTGCTAGAACCCTAAACCAAAGCCAGCATTATAAGCCTACATATTCTTTTCGCCTATTACCTGACAAGGCAAGCGCTTATTAGGGGCTTGACCATCTTTTTGTTAGAATTCCAGTGGGCAAAACCCGCCAACCACACAACCCCATTCATTTTTTGAAAGTACTTTACTATCATGACAACACATGCTTTAAACCTTGCTGTGATACGAGCCAGCGGTGCTGATGCCAAAGACTTTTTACACAATCAACTCACACAGTCGGTACAGGATTTGCAACCCGACCGGGCACGCCTGTTTTCTTATTGCTCCGCCCGCGGCCGCGTGCTGGCCAATGGTTTGATTTGGCTTGATGATCGTGCTGAAGCCCAATTGCATCTGATGGTCCATCAGAGTGTAGCCAAGGCCTTGCTGCAAAAACTGCAGATGTATGTTTTGCGCGCCAAGGTCAAATTTGAGCTCTTGGAGGCGACTCAGGTAACGGGCACCACACAGCCTTCTTTTCTGACTACCCTGCCCGCCAGCCAGCAGGGCTGGGACCTCCCCATTTACCATGGGGATCAGGAGCACGTACTCGCCATACAGGCACCGGGCACCCCCGAGCAGGCGCATCGCTTTTGGCAAATCAACCTGGCAGATGAGCAGAGCATCGACGATCAGATGATCCCTGCCCAACAGTGGCTGTGGCAGGATCTATGTTTAGGCTGGCCCTGGGTGGTGGAGGCAACCAGTGAGGTCTTTATCCCGCAAAACCTCAATCTGGATTTGTTGGCAGCGGTCAACTTCGAAAAAGGATGCTTTCCTGGTCAGGAGATTGTTGCCCGTAGTCATTATCGGGCTACCATCCGCAGACGCGCGCTCTTGTTTACAGCGCCCCTGCCCGCCGAACAGGAAAACTCGGCGAGTAGCCTGCCGGGCACCGATATCATCATGACTGACCCTGAGGGCAAGAGCAGACCGGCAGGCCGTATTGCCAATGCTGTGGCAATACAGGACAAACTCTGGCTCCTGGCCGAAACCAATCTGGACTTTGTGCTGGAAAAGGCCGCATTGAGCGTGCAGGAAAACGGTGCCGCGCCGCTGCATATGCATGAGCTGCCCTTTCGGCGCAATTACCCTGGGAAGACCCCAGAAAAAAAGCCTAGCTCGAGCGTTCTTGTCCCAAATGTGCCAGCGGGTGCGCCTGCCCTTGAGGCTGCACCGGCTGCAAAAATGCACGCACCTCATCCGTGGTGACAGCCAGCGGTTGTCTGTGGCGCCAGCGCGGTTGCTGGTCTTTATCAATTAA
The DNA here is from genome assembly GCA_035302065.1 of Paenalcaligenes sp. Classification (GTDB taxonomy): domain Bacteria; phylum Pseudomonadota; class Gammaproteobacteria; order Burkholderiales; family Burkholderiaceae_B; genus Paenalcaligenes. The sequence goes on from DATGTB010000102.1 coordinate 6,511, forward strand.
CAGAGCGCGAATCCCCTCCTGAAAGTCCCCGCTCGCTACGCAATGCATGGCAATATTGAAATCAGTCTGAAAGACCTGTGCCAGGGAG
>DATGTB010000103.1:0-7416 GCA_035302065.1 Paenalcaligenes sp.
GTCAATGGCCAGCATAATCATGATACCCAACAGCGTATGCCGTGAGTACAAATTACGCTCGAGCCAATCATCAGGAGTGCCGTGGCCAAAACGCCTGAGCGTCTCCTCATTGCGGGCCTCCTCACGGTACAACTCGGCGCCCCGGAAAAACACCATACCCAAGCCAAACACCACAGGTGAGTGTGGATCACCCTCGCGCTCACAGCGCGCATGGTGCTTGCGATGGATGGCCACCCATTCCTTGGTGACCATACCGGTGGTCAGCCACAGCCAAAAACGGAAAAAATGGGCGACCGCCGGATGCAGGTCAAGTCCCCGATGAGCCTGCCCCCGGTGTAAAAAGATGGTAACTGAAGCAATAGTGATATGGGTCAGCACCAAGGTGATAAGCACAATCTGCCACCAACTCAGCTGCAAAAACCCGCCTGCCAGGAAATTCAAGAATTCTTTCATGGAACCTAATGGTGAAAGCCATTTATATTGATAACACGTTGAGTTTAACCCAAGTGGCCAAACAAACATAGGGCAAACTATAACATGCCACGGTGAGCCACCCCCTCTACCACGACGCGTCCGTCCGGGGTGAGCGTCACCTGCCCCTGGGCCAGCCAATCCACCACCTGCGCATATACCTTATGCTCTACGGGCAATAGTCGGGCTGCCAGGGTATCTGCGCTATCGTCCTGCAACACAGGCACCACCCCCTGGGCAATGGTCGGGCCACTATCGAGCTCTGGTGTAACAAAATGCACTGTACAGCCGTGCCACTGTAACTGCGCATCTAGCGCTTGCTGATGCGTGTTCAGACCAGGAAATAGTGGCAATAATGAGGGGTGGATATTTATGATGCGGCCCTGAAAGCAATTGATAAACGCGGGCGTTAAAATACGCATAAAACCGGCCAACAGAACATAATCCGGTTGATATTGCTGCACACACTGGGCCAAGGCATTGTCAAATTGCGCTCGCGTGGCATAATCTTTGTGTGCAATCACCTCAGTCTGTAAGCCCTGGTCTCTAGCCCATGACAGGCCAGTAGCCCGATCTGAGTTCGAGATCACAGCACACACCTTCGCGGGAATACCCTGTGTGCCAATCGCTTGTACAATATTTTGCATATTGCTGCCGCGCCCTGAGATGAGTATGACAAAGCGGCATTTTTTTTTCACTGCATTGGGCATGAACACTCCTGGTTGTCATGTATGCGCCAAAAGCCAAACGGCGCTCACAAACTAACTTGATTTAAAAGTATATATTTGTGAAAAAACTCTCCATCTATCGTCATTTACCGCGCTACCGCTCTCAAAAGCCGAGCGCCGTCACCATTGGTAATTTTGATGGTGTGCACCTTGGCCATCAAACTATTTTGCAGCAGTTATGTCAACATGCTGAAAAAAACCAGCTACTGCCCACGGTCATGACCTTTACCCCACACCCGCGCGCCTACTTTGCTCAACAGGCGCAGCGCCCGGAGCTACTTCCGGCACAAATCAGCACCCAAAGGGATCGCTTGGCCCGACTCTATCAAAACGGTATTGAGCAAATCATCCTGCTGCGTTTTAACCACAACCTGGCTGCCACCGAGGCCTATGAATTCGTCGCCAATTTACTTGTCGAGGGATTAAATACACGCTGGCTGCTGGTGGGGCGCGACTTTCGGTTTGGCCATCGTCGTAGCGGTGATATTGCCTTATTGAAGGAAATGGGAACTCAGTTTGGCTTTAAAGTTAAAATCATCGAGGATATTGTGGATGCCGAGCAGCAGCGCATTTCCAGTACCGAGATACGTACCGCGCTGGGTTTGGGTGATCTGCAGCGCAGCAAACGCTTACTGGGACACCCCTATCGGGTCAGCGGCCATGTATTGCATGGCAGAAAGCTGGGCCGCACCCTGAACTACCCCACCCTGAACCTGCGGATCCCCCACCCTTTTGCCTTACGCTCCGGAGTCTATGCAGTGCAGGTACATGGACTGGAGGCCGAACCCATCAATGGCGTGGCCAGCCTGGGCATACGGCCAACCGTCGAGGAGCATGGACGATTATTGTTGGAAGTACATTTATTTGACCGCGACATCGATGCATACGGTAAACTAGTATGCGTTGATTTTTTGCATTTCTTGCGTGACGAAGAAAAATTTCCCGATCTAGAATCGCTACGCGCTGCCATCTCAGCTGATGCGAGCAGCGCACAAGACTATTTCACAACTCATGGACTATAAACATACTCTCAACTTACCAGAAACCCCTTTCCCCATGCGAGGCAACTTGCCTCGGCGTGAGCCGCAGTGGGTCCAGGAATGGCAACAAAACAAGGTTTACGAAGCCATCCGCAAGGCCAGTGCCGATCGCCCAAAATTCATACTGCACGATGGGCCCCCCTATGCTAATGGGGACATCCACATTGGCCACGCAGTGAATAAAATCCTCAAAGACATTATCGTCAAAAGCCGCAATATGGCAGGGTTTGATGCCCAATACATTCCTGGTTGGGACTGTCACGGCATGCCCATTGAAATCCAGATAGAAAGAAAATTTGGCAAAAACCTGCCCGTTGACAAAATGCAGGAAAAAGCCCGTGCTTACGCCGAAGAGCAGATAGAAAAACAGAAAAAGGATTTCATCCGCCTGGGTGTATTGGGCCAGTGGGATAATCCGTACCGCACCATGAATTTCAGCAACGAGGCCGATGAGGTGCGGATTTTGGCCCGTATTTTGGAAAAGGGTTTTGTTTTTCGCGGGCTCAAGCCGGTGAATTGGTGTTTTGATTGTCGCTCTGCGCTGGCAGAGGCTGAGGTAGAGTATGCCGATCGAAGCGATCCTTCCATCTTTGTCGCCTTTCCCTTTGCTGACAAACCTGCGTTGGCCCGGGCATTCAATACCGATCAAATAACCGATGGTGCAATCATCATCTGGACCACCACTCCGTGGACCATTCCGGCCAACCAGGCGCTTAATTTGCATCCCGAGCACGACTACGCCCTGGTTCAATTGCAGGGTGAGCATGGCTTTGGAAAGCAAATCATCATTGCTCATGAGCTGGTTGACTCCTGCCTCGAGGAGCTGGACTTGAAAGGCGAGGTCATCGCCACCACCCCCGGCAGTCAACTGGAGCACATCACCTTCCGGCATCCGCTGGCAAGCGCTGATGCAGGCTATGATCGTGTGGCCCCAGTGTACTGTGGGGATTATGTGTTGCTGGATTCTGGTACCGGGGTCGTACACTCAGCGCCTGCCTATGGAGTTGAGGATTTCCTTTCTTGCAAGGAGCATGGGCTCGAGGATGAACAGATTCTTAACCCCGTGCAAGCCAATGGTGTCTATGCTGAAGATCTACCTCTATTTGGCGGGCAGTTTATTTGGAGGGCCAACCCCCTCATCGTTGACGCCCTACATGAGGCGGGGAGTTTACTCAAGGTTGAGGATACCCAGCACAGTTACATGCATTGCTGGCGTCACAAAACTCCAGTGATTTACCGTGCCACCAATCAATGGTTTGCCGGTATGGATAAGCCTAATCAGACCGGGCACACCTTACGTGAAATGGCCTTGCAGGCTGTTGATAATACGCAGTTTTTCCCCTCCTGGGGCAAGGCGCGCCTGCACGCCATGATTGCCAACCGACCTGACTGGACTCTATCGCGTCAGCGGCAGTGGGGTGTGCCCATGGCCTTTTTTGTACACAAACAAACTGGTGCACTTCACCCGGACACTCCGGCGCTCATGGAGCGGGTCGCTGATCTTATTGAGCAGCACGGCATAGAGGTATGGCAGAGTCTCGATCCGGCTGAACTGCTTGGCGATGATGCCCAGTTTTATGAAAAAAGTACAGACACCCTGGATGTGTGGTTTGACTCCGGCACGACCCACGCCACCGTCATTGGCGGGGATAATGACCCACGCATCAAGGGCTCGCATGCCCAAGAATTGCAGTGGCCGGCCGACCTATATCTCGAGGGTTCGGATCAACATCGGGGCTGGTTTCATTCCTCCCTATTGACCGGCTGCATGCTCTATGGCCGGGCCCCGTATAAGGCCTTGCTCACTCACGGTTTCGTGGTTGATGGCAAGGGCCATAAAATGAGTAAATCCGTGGGTAATGTAATTTATCCACAAAAGGTGGCCGATTCCCTGGGAGCTGAAATTCTCCGACTATGGGTGGCTGCCACTGATTATTCCGGCGAGTTGTCCATCTCGGACGAAATTTTGAAGCGTGTGGTTGAGTCCTATCGCCGCATTCGCAATACACTAAAGTTCTTGCTCGGTAATATTGCCGATTTCGATCCGGCCACCGATGCTGTGCCTGTCGATCAGTTACTCGAAATCGATCGCTATGCCCTGGCCCTTACGGCTCAGATGCAGGCTCAGGCGTTGAAATACTACGACAAATACGAATTTCATCCCATCGTCTCGCGTCTGCAGATATTCTGCTCCGAGGACTTGGGCGCTTTTTATCTTGATATTCTCAAAGATCGACTCTATACCACCAAAGGCGATGGGTTACCACGCCGCAGCGCTCAGACCGCACTCTATCATATTACCCAAACCTTGCTGCGCCTGATGGCCCCCATCCTCTCTTTTACCGCAGAGGAGGCCTGGCAGGACTTTCACCACGGTGCCAAGGACAAGCCCCTGACCATCTTTACCGAGCAATTTTATGAGCTCCCCTTGAGTCAGGACAGCTCCCAATTACTTGATAAATGGTCGCAAATTCGCACCATCAGGGCTGATGTAATGCGTGAAATAGAGCAGGTGCGCAGCACCGGACAGATTGGCTCCTCTCTGGCTGCCGTACTACAGATACAGGCGGACCCCGCAGCTCATGAGCTACTGTCCAGCCTGGGCGAGGAATTGCGCTTTGCCTTCATAGTCTCGCAGGCCCAGCTTGAGCCAGCATCGACAGAGCAGCTGCAAATTGCAGTGACCCCTACTGCAGACCAAAAATGCGAGCGCTGCTGGCATTTCGAAGCAAGTGTGGGTCAGGATGAAAAGCATCCGCAAATCTGTCAACGTTGTATTAGCAATATAGAAGGTCCGGGTGAACAAAGAAAATTTGTCTAAGCCCCCTACTGCAGAACACCGCCGCGGCTTTAAAACCCGCGGCTTTTGGCTTTGGATTGTCTTGGCCGTGGGCATCGTGGCGGCCGATCAGGCGAGCAAGCGCTTTTTTGACAGCAACCTCTTTTATGCCGAGCGCTGGCCCGTACTGCCGTTTTTCGATTTCACTTTGCTCTATAATCCCGGTGCAGCCTTTAGTTTTTTAGCTGGCGCGGGCGGATGGCAGCGCTGGTTTTTTAGTGCCATCGCCCTGATTGCCACCTTTCTGATTGTGTATTGGTTGCAGCGCCAACCCTATCAGCGGCTTTTTTGCACGGCCCTATCATGCATTCTTGGCGGTGCTCTGGGCAATGTCATCGACCGTGTCAGTCAAGGACATGTCATCGACTTTTTGCTATTTCACTGGGGGGAGTGGTATTTCCCGGCCTTTAATATCGCCGATATTGCGATTACCATAGGGGCAGCTTTGCTCATCCTGGATGAGTTTTTACGCCTTAAAAAGAAAAAACACGCATCTACACACAGGAAATAGCATTATGCAATACTGCCAAGACAAACATCTGGTGCTCGGCCTGACCGGAGGCATTGCTGCCTACAAATGTGCTGAGCTGGTCCGACGCGGCCGTGAAGCCGGATTGATCATCGATGTGGTCATGACCGCCGGTGCACAAAAATTCATCCAGCCTGTGACCTTTCAAGCCCTGAGCGGCCGGCGCGTACTCACTGACCTGTGGGACCCCCTGATTGCTGATAGCATGGCGCATATTCATCTGAGCCGCCAGGCGGACGCGCTTTTAATTGCCCCTGCTACGGCTGATTTTATCGCGCGATGCGCCCAGGGACGTGCTGATGACTTGCTTAGCACTATGGTGTTAGCCCGCGGCGCCTGCCCGCTTTTTGTCGCCCCGGCCATGAACAAGGAAATGTGGGCCCACGTCGCCACCCAAAGAAACATCAATCAGCTCGAACAAGATGGCGCCACCATCCTCGGTCCCGCCGCGGGAGAGCAGGCTTGTGGTGAAATTGGCTCTGGCCGCATGCTCGAGCCTCATCAAATATTGGAAAAGCTCAATGCTTTTTTTGCGCCCAAACCCCTGGCGGGCAAAAAAGTCCTCATCACGGCTGGTCCCACGAGCGAACCCATCGATCCTGTACGCGTCATCACCAACCGCTCTTCAGGAAAAATGGGCTATGCCATCGCCCGGGCCGCAGCACTGGCGGGTGCACAGGTGCACCTCGTTTCAGGTCCAGTTGCCTTGCCCACACCACTGGGGGTGCAACGCATTGATGTTCAAACTGCCCGTCAGATGTATGATCAGGTCATGCAACAGGCAGCTGACAGTGATGTCTTTATCGGGGTGGCTGCCGTGGCTGATTGGTATGTGGAAAATGCCGCTCCGAGCAAGCTGAAAAAAAGCCGTGTCAATGGCTTTGAAGGTTTGGTATTTGCTCAAAACCCGGATATTTTGGCTAGTGTGGCCGCTCTGCCCAAGCCTCCTTATTGCGTAGGTTTTGCTGCGGAAACCGAGGATTTACTCAAATATGCCAAGCAAAAAAGAATACAAAAAAACATCCCCCTGCTCGTCGCCAACCTGGCTCAGGAAACCATGGATGCTGAGGACACCGTCATGCATCTGATTGACAAACAGGGCGTTGACAGTCTGCCGCGTCTATCCAAGGAGGCTGCTGCCCACAAACTGATTCACGCAATCGCCCAACGCGCCTTTGCTTAACTACTTATCTACTTTAGCAAATCATGCTCAACATAGAATTAAAAATACTTGATCCCCGCCTTGAAAACGCCCCCGAATATGCCAGCAGCGGTTCAGCCGGCCTGGATGTGCGCGCCTGCATTGATGCGCCCTTGGAGCTCGCACCCAATCAGGGAGAGTTGATTCCCACAGGCTTTGCCATGCATATCAAAGATCCGGGTTATGCAGCGTTGTTATTGCCACGATCCGGTCTGGGACATAAGCATGGTATCGTATTGGGTAATCTCGTCGGTCTGATTGACTCTGATTATCAGGGCCCGGTCATGGTCTCACTATGGAATCGCGGGCAACAGCCTTTTACCATCGAACCAATGGCCCGTATTGCCCAGATGGTCATTGTACCCGTGCAGCAGGTCCGCTTTCAAAAAGTCGATGAATTCGAGGCCTCAGAACGTGGACAAGGCGGGTTTGGCAGCACGGGCACCCACTAATAAATTTAGCAACTAAAATATAAACAGGACAGTGCCAAAAAGCGACTGTCCTGTTTTTGTTAGCACCATCAAAATGCCTGCTAGCTTTCCTCATTTGCCAGCGCAGGCGAGGATTTGGTCGAATCCGAGGCATCCTCTTTGTCCTCGTCAAAATGC
>DATGTB010000104.1:0-3486 GCA_035302065.1 Paenalcaligenes sp.
ACGCGGGAATGAACGGCGTCTGTAATCCCACCAGCTAAAGCCGGGGTCCTCAGGGTGATGCGCCCTGAATGCATCAACCAGACCCAAATCCAGTATCGAGCGCAACATCTCGCGTTCAGTATCCGAGGCGTGAATCTTGCCAGCCCAACGCTCAGGGTCGTGCACATCGATATCTGCCGGAGCAATATTGTAGTCTCCCAAGGCAGCCAGGTTGGGATAATGTTCGAGTTCTTTTTTGAGCCATTGCCTAAAGGCCGTAAACCAGTTCATTTTATAGACAAATTTGTCGCTTTCCAGTGACTCCCCATTAGGACAATAGGCGCTCATGACGCGCAGCGGACCCAAACTACTCGCGTAGGTGGCGGTAATCAGGCGCTGCTGGGGATCCTCGAAACCAGGGATGTTGCGCACGACCTCGGTGGGCTCGTGTTCGATTTTGCTCACAAGCGCAACCCCATTATAGGTCGGTTGACCTGCCCAGACGGCATGATAGCCGATTTCCTTAAATGCATCGTGAGGAAATTTATCCTGATCCAGTTTTAGTTCCTGCAGGCAAAGGATATCGATTTTATGCACTGTCAGCCAGTCAATGACTTGAGGCAGGCGCACGCGTAGTGAATTGAGGTTCCAAGTTGCTAATTTCACGGATGATGACTCTTGAAAATGTTCGAGTTAGGAGGGGAAATGAAAACCAGAGTTCCGAGTATAAGTGAAACGTCGTAAAAAGTTTAGTGCAGGCGGTTGGTAAAAAGGGGGGTATTTAGCACTGCAAAAACTATAAGCTGTTGTTGTGATTAGACTTTTTTGCTTTTGATGGTATAATCGGTCTTTTGCCAATGTTGAAATTGGAAAAGTCAACTTAATCTTTTATGGATTTGGATAGGATATATGGCCAGAAAACGCACTAGAAGACGTCGTCAACAGCTGGAAATAGAGCCTTTGAATTGGGTAGCGCCTGAGGATCGTGATGCTATGCAGGCCGAGGATCGGGTCGAGCAAGATGAGCAGGTAGAGCAGGATCTCAAGGCCAAGGATAAATAACCTGTTAGCTTATTGCTGATTGGGTATCAGAGATACGCGCAGATCAAAAGGTCTGTGCGTTTTTATTTTGCCTTTTTAATGGGTTGTTATATATTTACCCTTGATTATGGTCTTGTCAGCTGATTGATTAACTTTTTTGGGGTTAGACGTTGGATACCTTCATCGTGCAGGAAGAGCAGGAGCCGGGCAATATCACTATCTCGGAGCAGGACGGGGTGCGTTATCTGCATTTCGGGACGCAGTGGATACAAGGGGCGATGAGTCTGACCCGTCCTGATGATTTGGTCCTCAGCTATACCCAGCAAATGATGGGGTGGTTGTTATTTGCTGCTGCCTCATCGATGCGCCATATTGCTGTGCTGGGCCTGGGTGCAGGTGGGGTGGTGCGCTTTTGTCACCGCCATGTAAAGCAAGCACAGATCGATGTGGTGGAAATCAATCCTCAGGTGAGTGCCATGTGCCAGGCTTTTTTTCGTTTGCCTGATAGTGAGCGCATTCAGCTTATCCACGCTGATGCCGAGCAGTGGGTCAATGAGTTACAACAGCAGGGCCGCTACGATCTATTGCTGGTGGATCTTTATGATGAACATGCGCGTGGGCCTGTGTGCTCTTCGCTGGACTTTTATCAGGGTTGTTACCAAAGCCTGAATGATCGGGGCATCCTGGTGGTCAATTTATTTGGTCGCCATGAAAGCTTTGACCCCAATGTCAATAACATACGGCAGGCATTCGATGGCCGGGTAGTGCTATTGCCCGAGGTGGATGAGGGAAATATCGTCGTGCTTGCATTCAAGGGCAGGCAACTCGATACGTCCATAGGCGAATTACTGGAAATTGCTGGCCAAATCAAGCAACGTTATCGCTTTCCTGCCTTAAGCTGGGTAAAAGGGTTATTATCTAGCTTGGGTACCAATAAGTAATTTTCAAACCTGTTTCCACTCAAAGGAGCCATTTAAATGAAGCGAGGTATTCTTTCCAAATTAATAGCCCCGGCATTGTTGGGGCTGGGGCTATGTCTGGGCGCGCCAGCAATGGCACAAACGGTCTCGGTTTCTTCCATTGTTGAGCACCCGGCACTGGATTCCATCCGTGATGGGGTCAAGGATGTGCTGGATGAAAAAGGCTATAGTGACAGCGGTCTGAAATGGCAGTTTCAAACAGCGCAGGGCAATACCGCCATTGCAGCCCAGATTGCACGCAAATTTGTCGGCGATGGTTCGGATGTCATTGTGGCTATCTCTACCCCTTCTGCCCAGGCGGTCGTGGCTGCTACCAAGGAAATTCCGATTGTATATTCGGGCGTGACAGATCCGGTGGCGGCACAGCTCGTACCTACGATGGAGGCTTCTGGCACTAATGTCACAGGCGTTTCCGATGCGCTGAGCCTTGAAGAGCAGGTGGATCTGATCTTGAAAATAGTGCCCGAGGCAAAGAATATAGGCATGGTTTATAACCCGGGTGAGGCAAACTCGGTGGTCGTGGTTGAGCGACTGCGAAAAATCCTCTCTGATCGTGATATCGGTTTGGTAGAGGCGACCGCCGCTCGTACAGTGGATGTGGGTGCGGCCGCACGCAGCCTGGTAGGCAAGGTAGATGCGATTTATACCAATACGGACAATAATGTAGTGTCTGCCTATGAATCGATGGTCAAGGTAGGAAATGATGCCAAGATCCCCCTGATTGCGGCAGATACAGACAGTGTGGAGCGCGGAGCTATCGCTGCTTTGGGTGTAAATTACTACAACCTGGGCCGACAGACGGGGGCAATGGTCGATCGCATTTTGCAGGGGGAAAATCCCGGTGACATCCCATCGGAGTATGGCGAGGAGCTCGAGCTTTATATCAACATACAGGCCGCTGAAAAGCAGGGGGTCAGCATTGATGAAGCCCTGTTGGCAGAGGCAAGCAAAATTATCGAATAATAAAGTCCAAAATGTCGATTTATACCCTGTGGGGCGCTTTTGAAATTGGTTTAATCTTTGGTCTGGTCGCACTCGGAGTGCTTATCTCTTTCAGGGTCTTGAGATTTCCGGACTTGACAGTAGACGGGAGCTTCCCACTCGGGGGGGCTGTGGCAGCGACATTGATCAGTTTTGGTTGGGATCCTTTTGCCGCCACAGCCATTGCAACCTTGGCTGGCGCGTGTGCAGGCATGGTGACCGGCTGGCTGAATGTCAGCTTGAGAATCATGGACTTATTGGCCAGTATCCTGGTCATGATTGCCTTGTATTCCATTAACCTGCGCATTATGGGCCGGCCAAACGTCCCGCTTATCATGGAGCCCACTGTATTTAGCGTGTTACAGCCAGCGGGGATCGCAGATTACATCATGCGGCCGCTGTTGTTGGTCGGTGTGGTGGTGATAGCAAAGTTACTGCTGGACTGGTTTTTTGCGACTGAAACCGGTTTGGCGATGCGGGCGACGGGCTCCAATGCCCGTATGGC
>DATGTB010000105.1:0-13354 GCA_035302065.1 Paenalcaligenes sp.
GAAACCAGGTCAAACATCTGTGCAGGCGTATAGGGGACGATTACTGAGCGTTCTACTGTATGCATCGATAATAAATACCAGATAAAATGAAGTTCAATTTAATCACTTTTAATTTAGACGACTGTCAATGAGTATTGTTCAAAACCGTAGAGCTCGCCACGAGTATTTCATCGAAGAGGTCATCGAAGCAGGCTTGGTCCTCGAGGGATGGGAGGTTAAAGCCATCCGCGAGCGCCGGGCTCAGCTCGCAGAAAGCTATGTCATCGTTCGCGATGGCGAGCTGTGGGTTATCGGCATGCATATCAGTCCGCTGCCAACAACCTCCACTCATATACATGCTGATCCTACCCGTTCTCGCAAGCTCCTGCTACATCGACATCAAATCAACAAGCTCATCGGTCAGGTCGAACAGCGCGGCTTTACCCTGATCCCCTTGAACCTGCACTTTAGCCGCGGGCGTATCAAAATGGATGTCGGACTGGCCAAGGGCAAAAAGCAGCACGACAAACGTCAAGCCCAACGTGAGCGCGACTGGAAGCGAGAGCAACAACGAATCTTGCGTAACGTCGTACCTTAATCGCAACGCTCAAGACAGTACGCACCCGGTTACCTATGTAGCCGGGTGCTTTTTGCTGCCTGCTCAGGCAGTTTCCTTGGCCAGACGCTGCCAGGTATCAATCACCGTATCCGGGTTAAGGGAGAGGGATTGAATGCCCTGATCACGCAACCACTCAGCCAAATCAGGATGATCACTAGGCCCCTGCCCGCAGATACCTACATATTTGCCCGCCTCATTACACGCCTCGATTGCACGAGCCAACAGAATCTTGACCGCCTGATCCCGCTCATCAAAATCCTCAACTAGCAATTCCAGTCCCGAATCCCTGTCCAGACCGAGCGTGAGCTGAGTCAAGTCATTGGATCCAATAGAGAAACCATCAAAATACTGCAAGAACTCCTTGGCCAGAATGGCGTTTGAGGGGACCTCACACATCATGATAATGCGCAAGCCATTTTTACCCCGCTCCAGGCCATGCTCAGCCATAAGATTAATGACCCGCTCTGCCTGCGACAGGGTGCGCACAAAGGGCACCATAATCTCGACGTTGGTCAATCCCATCTCGTCACGGACCTTGCTCAATGCCTCGCACTCCATGCGGAAACACTCGGCAAAATCATCCGAGAGATAACGGGCTGCCCCACGGAAACCGAGCATCGGGTTTTCCTCCTCGGGTTCATAACGGGAACCACCGACCAGCTTGCGGTACTCATTTGATTTGAAATCGGACATGCGCACTATGACGGGCTTGGGGTAAAAAGCCGCTCCGAGTGTGGCCACGCCCTCGGCCAACTTTTCTACAAAAAAGGCTCGGGGACTGGCATAACCACGCGCCGCCGACTCTACTGCCTTTTTCAAATCAGCATCTACGTTGGGGTAATCCAATACCGCTTTGGGATGCACAGAGATATTATTGTTAATGATGAACTCCAAGCGCGCCAAGCCCACCCCTTTATTAGGAATCTGAGAGAAATCAAAGGCCAGCTGTGGATTGCCAACATTCATCATAATGTCCAGGCCGATTTCGGGCATTTCACCCCAGCGCACCTCCTCAATCTCGGTCTCCAGCACCCCATCATAAATGCGCCCCTCATCGCCTTCTGCACAAGAAACGGTGACCTCCTGTCCGCTGCTCAATACATCCGTTGCATTACCGCAACCCACTACTGCCGGTATGCCCAGCTCACGGGCAATAATGGCCGCATGACAGGTCCGACCGCCACGATTGGTGACAATGGCCGAAGCCTGCTTCATCACCGGCTCCCAGTTCGGATCCGTCATATCCGTAACCAAAATATCACCTGCCTGGACCAGATGCATTTCACTGGCATCGCCAACAATACGGACAATACCCGTTCCAATCTTTTGACCGATGGCACGACCGGTGACCAGAATATCCCCAGTCGCCTTCAAGCGATAACGCTCCTGTACGTCATTGGCTTTTCTCTGCGACATGACCGTTTCCGGACGAGCTTGCAAGATATATATCTTGCCATCAATGCCGTCCCGACCCCACTCTATATCCATGGGGCGACCATAATGCTTTTCAATAATGAGCGCATAATTTGCCAACTCAATGATCTCACTATCAGTCAAGGAATAGCGGTTACGCTCTGAAACCGGTACCTCAATGGTGCGCACGGCCTCCTCGGCCTCAGGGCTGTCATCAAACTCCATCTTGAGCAGCTTGGAGCCGATACGACGACTAATAATGGGGAAATGGCCTGCCTCCAATGCAGGTTTAAAAACATAAAACTCATCCGGGTTGACCGAACCCTGTACCACAGTCTCCCCCAAGCCATAAGCAGAGGTAATAAACACCACCTGATCAAAGCCCGACTCGGTATCAATGGTAAACATTACCCCCGAGCTGCCCTTGTCAGAGCGGACCATACGCTGCACGCCAGCTGAAATCGCCACCTCACTGTGTTCAAAACCCTTGTGCACACGATAGGAAATCGCCCGGTCATTGTATAAAGAGGCAAAGACCAGATGAATCTTTTCCAGGACATCCTCTATACCGACGACATTGAGATAGCTTTCCTGTTGGCCAGCAAAAGAGGCATCCGGCAGGTCTTCAGCAGTTGCTGATGAACGAACCGCAAAAGAGCCCTGTCCGTCCGCATCCAACTTGGCAAAAGCTGCGCGAATGTCCTGCTCGAGCTGCGCCGGAAAAGGGGTCTCAATGATCCACTGACGTATCTGTGCGCCTGCCTCGGTCAACTCACGTACATCATCATGATCCAACGTGCGTAGACGCTCGTTGATACGCTCACCCAAACTATCTGTGCGCAAAAACTCACGAAAGGCCTCGGCAGTAGTAGCAAACCCGCCTGGTACCCGTACATCGGCGTCAGAAAGCTGGCTGATCATCTCGCCCAGGGAGGCATTTTTGCCACCAACCACCTCAACATCCGACATGCGTAATTTCTCGAAAGCAATGACGTAAGACATAAAAAACACCTTAAGAAGTTAAGAAAGCAAGTTTGTTTAATGCCTGTTGGCCCACAAATAACGCACTAAACAAACGTGCCTTGCAGCAATCCTTCCTCACTGTTAATCTTCTGATTGTACCGCCCTTCCACTTTAAAGTAATACCCTTATCCATGAGCGAAACACAATTCGAACGCACCGTGTTTGTCATCTCTGATAGCACCGGCATCACCGCTGAAACCTTCAGCCACTCCGTGCTTTCTCAATTCCAGCAATTTCAATTTCATGCTGTACGCATTCCATTTGTGGATACCGTCGAGAAAGCCAAGGAGGTAGCCGAGCGTATTAATCTAAGCGCCCAGGAAACCGGCAGCAAACCCCTGGTTTTCAGCACCTTGGTTGACCCACGTATCGCCCGCACCATTGGGGCGGCCGACTGTAATTTCTTTGACCTTTTTGGTGCCTTTGTACGCCATATCGAGCGAGCCCTCGGGGTCAAATCCAGTCGTTCGGTCGGACGCTCCCACAGCAATGTAACCTCCGCACAATATAACGCCCGCATCGACGCCATCAACTTTAGTCTGGCCCATGATGACGGACAGTTTGTTAGTGGACTGGACCAGGCTGATGTCATACTCATTGGCGTTTCCCGCTGTGGCAAAACCCCCACAAGTCTGTATCTTGCCATGCAATATGCTGTCAAAGTTGCCAACTTTCCCTTGATTCCAGAGGATTTTGAACGGGGCACCCTGCCCTCTACGCTGGGTCCATACCGGAAAAAGCTATTTGGCCTGTCGATCCACCCGGAACGTTTATCCGAGGTGCGCAATGAGCGCCGCCCCAACAGCACATATGCCTCCCTGGAGCAAAGCATATACGAGGTGACCGAGGCCGAACGGCTGATGCGCATCGAGGGGATCCCCTGGTTGTCGACCACCAATCGCTCCATAGAGGAAATCTCCACCAAAATACTCAGCGAGGTCGGGCTCAATCGGCGCATTTATTAATCCCCATCTCCTGCGGCCTGCAGCTGGCGCTGATGCTCAAACAAGCAAACGGCCGCTGCCACGGCAACATTGAGCGACTCCACCTCGGGCGCATGCTCAATAGTAATTTTCAGGTCAGCCTGCTTGAGCCAGGCGGCGTCTACGCCCTGCCCTTCATTACCAAAGAGCCAGGCGATCGGCCCCTCCAAAGTACTGGCAAATAACGATACCTCGCCATCAAGCACGGTCAAGGCCAAGGGAATTTGCAGTCGATCCAGACACTTTGCCGGATGCATGCGCTCATGGATGGATAATAAAAAATGCGCACCCTGTGCGCTTCGTAAGACCTTGGGGGACCAGGGGCTTACCGTGCCCGTAGTCAAAAATACGGTATCAATTCCCACCGCTGCTGCCGTTCTCAGTAGCGTGCCCAAATTACCCGGGTCCTGGATGCGATCCAGAATCAAACAACTTTGGGTGATGCGAGCTGGTAAGCGCGCAACAGGCTTATCCACTAAAAACATTACCCCTTGGGGAGTCACCACATCAGTTAGGCGCTGAAAGAGCGCTGAGCTGAATGCATAACAATCCACCGCAGGCACCTGGGCGAGCAGCGCCTGTATGGCTGGCGTTTGCTGGACTGCCTGATCGATAATCACAGCTTGCGGAGCACTGCGATGTTGCAACCACGACGAGCACAGATTCAACCCCTCCAATAAGAGCTGTTGAGACCGAGCCCCACCTGCCGCGCGGGCGATACGCTGCAAATCCTTGAAAAAAGGATTGTGTCGTGAACTAATCTGATGCATTTTCATCGTTATCAGCCCCTAGACGTTGCCAGAAGCCAGTAATCGCTTGACCGGGGCAAAACTGCGCCGGTGTTCCGGGCAAGGGCCATGGGTCTGCAAACGCTCAAGATGAAGCGCTGTACCGTACCCCTTGTGCTGCGCAAAACCATATTCCGGATAGCGCTGGTCCAGCTCCAGGCACCACTGATCCCGTGCGGTTTTCGCCAGAATCGAAGCAGCAGCAACTTGTGCATAGCTATCGTCAGCCTTGACCACTGCTTGCGCCGGTGCTTGTAAGCCGGTCGGCACCTGCCGCCCATCGATGATGATTTTTCCCGGCTGGACACAAAGGTTTTCACAAGCCCGCCGCATGGCCAAAAAAGTGGCCTGCAGGATGTTAAGCTCATCAATCTCTTGCCTGCTCGCTGATGCAATGCTCCAGGCCAAAGCGCATTTACGAATTTCCTCAGCCAACGCATCGCGTCTTTTAGGACTGAGTTTTTTGGAATCGGTCAAATTGTTAATCGGTCGCTCAGGGTGAAGAATAACAGCAGCGGCATACACTGGCCCAGCCAGCGGACCTCTGCCTGCCTCATCCACTCCTGCCACTAACAGAGTCATCATTCTCACCTTTGCAGATAACTAAGTACAACCTTGGCCGTCAGGGCTGCCGTATCGAGCCGTAACTGTTCATGCAAAGCCAGGCTGCGCTCTTGCACATAAGTGCGATGTGCCTGATCGTACAAGGCCCTTTCCACCGCCGGCAATAAATTCTCTACCGTTGCCTGCTCCTGCAAATATTCCGGTGCAATTTCCTCATTGGCCAAAACATTGGGTAATCCCACCCACTGGGTATAGGGCCGTTGCTGCCCTGATTGCCACGCCATTATTCTCCTCATCAGGGCTGACAATATATAGGAAATCACCATTGGCCTTTTGAACATCATCGCTTCAAGAGCTGCCGTACCACTTGCGAGTAATACAGCATCACTGGCCTGCATGCAAAGCCAGGAAATGGGTTGTTCGTTATCGTATTGCTGCGCCTGGATAATACGACAATGCGCCAGGGGATACTGCCGCAGATATGCATCAATAGTGTGCCCAAGGGCCGAATTCACAGCGGGGATGATGAATTGCAGCTGCGGATCTCGTGCTTGTAGCGCCTGCGCTGTCTGCAAAAACAATGGGGTCAGTGCTTTTACCTCGGACTGACGACTGCCTGGCAAGATGGCCAGCACTTTGGCTGCCTCGGGCAGACCCAAAGTCTCGCGCGCCGGCAGTGGATCCGGTGCCAACGGGATTTCTCGTGCCAGCGGATGGCCCACAAAGGTTACCGGAATCCCTTCCTTTTCGTAAATAGACACCTCAAAAGGAAATAACACCAACATATGTGATACCGCCTGGCGAATACTATGAATACGTTCATAACGCCAGGCCCAGATAGAGGGACTAACAAACTGTATGGTCGGGATGCCGGCGGATTTCAAGGCCTTTTCCAGGCGCAGATTAAAATCAGGAGCATCAATACCGACGAACACATCTGGCGGGTTGCTCAAGCAACGCTTTTTGGTGTTTTGGAAAATTCGCCAGAGCCGGGGCAATTGCTTCAGGGCATCAACATAGCCAAACACACTCAGTGCAGCCATATCGTGCCACTGCTTTTGACCGGCCTTTTGCAGAGCCGGACCACCAATACCCGTAAATGAAACCTGCGGCGCTTGTTGCTGTATTCCAGCCAGAATATGAGCACCCAGCAAATCCCCTGAGGGCTCACCAGCAACCATGGCAATTTGGGTCATGGACGTGCAAAGCCCCTGGTAGAAGACTGCACGAACTGCACCAATGTCTGTACTGCCTGCCGAGCCTGTTCTGAGTCCACCTTAAGCTCATTCATTGCGACTACGGCCTCATCCAAAGAGAGCTGTTGTCGATACAAGATACGATAGGCCTTTTTCAGCGCACTGATACTCTGCGCATCAAAATCACGACGTTTCAAGCCCTCGGAATTAATGCCTATGGTGCGAAAGGGATCCCCTGCCCCAATCATATAAGGCGGGATATCCTGCCGTATTGAACTGGTTCCGCCAATCATGGCATGGGCGCCAATACGCACAAACTGATGCACCGCCGATAACCCGCCTAATACTGCCCAATCACCGATATGGATGTGCCCTGCCAGCTGCACGCTATTGGCAATAACGGTATGACTGCCTACCTGACAATCATGGGCGATGTGCACGTAGGCCATAATCCAGTTGTCGCAACCAACCCGAGTCACGCCCACATCCTGCACGGTGCCGGTATTGATCGTCACATATTCTCGTACTGTATTATCATCACCGATCTCCAGAGCGGTAGGCTCACCATCGTATTTTTTGTCTTGCGGAATACCTCCAATGGAGCAAAATCGATAAAACAGATTATTTTTACCGATGGTAGTATGACCATCAATAACACAATGCGGGCCAATCTTGGTGCCAGCGTCTATTTTGACATGCTCACCAATAACACTGTAGGGACCTACCTCAACAGAGGTGTCTAGCTCAGCAGTTGGTGATACCAAAGCAGTTGGATGGATAAGGCTCATGCAATTACTCTTCTATGACTCGAATTGCGCACATGATTTTTGCCTCAGCAACGACCTGCCCGTCCACATAGGCAAAAGCAGAATATTTACACATTGAACGGCTAATGCGATCAGCATCTACCTCAATGCGCAGCTGGTCCCCCGGCACCACTGGCCGGCGAAACCTGGCGCCATCAACTCCGACCAAGTAGTAAGCGATTTTCTGACTGGCAGGATTAACTTCATCGTCATCCTCAAAGGAGAAAACAGCAGCAGCCTGCGCCATGGCCTCAATAATCAAAACGCCGGGCATCACTGGATGGTGAGGGAAGTGGCCAGTGAAAAAAGGCTCATTAAATGTCACATTTTTAATCGCAACAACCCGCTTAGCCGGTTCCATTTCGATAACGCGATCAATAAGCAGCATGGGATAACGATGTGGCAAACGCTCCATGATCTGCTGAATATTTAGCTCCATAGTGTAAATCCTGATTTATTTTTCTGACTCTTGTACAGCGCGCTCCAATGCTCGGATGCGCTTTCTCAAAAGAGATAGTTGGGAAATGACCGCAGCATTTCGCTGCCATTGTTTGTGCTCATGGAAAGGATAAACGCCGGTAAAGTGGCCCGGCTCCCGGATGGAGGCAGTAATTGCAGTGCCACCCGATATTTGTACATCATCGGTAATATCCAGGTGCCCGGAAATCATGGCTGCCCCTCCGATGATGCAACGCTGCCCGATACGCGTCGATCCGGCAATACCGACACAGGCAGCAATGGCAGTGTGGTCCCCTATCTGGACATTATGCGCCACCATAATCTGATTATCCAGCTTGACCCCTGAGCCGATTACAGTCGCATCCAGCGCTCCGCGATCAATGGTGGTATTGGCACCGATTTCCACATCATCACCAATGATAACCGGCCCCAACTGGGCAATTTTGGCCCAGCTCCCTGTCTTTTGTGGATGAGGAGCAAAACCAAATCCATCAGCACCAATCACCACTCCACTGTGAATAATACAACGCGCGCCCAGCTCTGTCGCGTGATAAAGGCTGGCATTGGGATAAATATGACTCTGAGCGCCAATGCGAGAATCCTGTCCGATATACACCCCGGCCTCTATTCGTGCCTGTGTACCAATGACCACATGAGCCTCTATCACGGCAAACGGGCCAATGTATACGTCTGCGCCCAACTCAACGCTAGGATGTACTTGAGCCGTAGGATGAATTCCTTTGGGCAGCTGTTGCTGACGTTGTTGCGCAAACCACTGAGCGCAAACAGCGTAAGCAAAATAGGGCTCCTCACAAACCACGGGTAAAAACTCGTAAGCAACCTGCCCGGACTCCAGCGCATGCAGATCATCAGCTCGCAAGAATACGGCTGCTGCACGGGTTTTAGCCAATAAATGCCCAAGCTTTGGGTTGGCCAAAAAGCTAAGTTCAGCTGCCCCGGCCTGCTCCAATGAACCCAAGCCACGTATTTTCAGCTGCTCGACCCGCTCAGCAAACGAGTCAGGCACAATGCATTGAAGCCCGCTTGCCGCTTGCAGCTGAGCTAACAACGCGGCTAGGCTTGGCGCAGCAGTGGAATCCAATAATACGGGCATGAATTAACCACCAATGGCTTTCAGTACCTCATCAGTGATATCCACCCGGGGACTCACTGTGACTGCGTCTGTAATAATCAGATCGTAGCCTTGCGACTCAGCAATGCGCTGGATGGCCTGGTCTGCCTTGTCAATAATGTCTGAGAACAACTCATTGCGTCTAAGGTTTACATCCTCTTGGAACTCACGCTCCTTGCGCTGCAGATCGGACTCCAGATCCTCGAGCTGACGCTGACGGCGCAAACGCTCGCTATCCGAAAGCGCAGGCGCATCCTTGTCATACTGCTGTATTTGTGCGCGCAGGTTATTTGCCAAGCGCTCCAGCTCATCATTGCGCTTGCTAAACTCCGATTCAATTTTGGCTTGAGCGGACTTGGCTGTGTTAGAACTGTGCAAGATACGTTCAACATTGACATAGCCAATCTTGGTCTGTGCCTGTGCGGTCGGCACAGCAACCAGACTGGATACCCCCAACAAGGCGGCAAAGATAAGGGCTCTGTTACCACGTACTGTGGCTTGAGCTAAAGCTGTGAATTGAGATGCTATTTTAGACGTCATGAAAATCTACCTTGCTAAAAACGCTGCTTAAAAGAAACCTGTCCGTTAAAAAATTAAAAGGCAGTACCGATTTGAAACTGGAATGCCTGCTTTTCATCACCCGGTTTCGCCTTGATGGCGCGGCCATAGGATAACTGCAATGGGCCTAAAGGTGAATCCCAGGATAAGCCCAGACCAGCGGAGTATTTCCATCCGCAAGGATCTGCCGCATAGTGACTGCTGGTGCCGTGATAACACTTGGGAGATTGCGTATTATCCACGCGCCCTGCATCAGCAAAAATAAACCAGCGTAATGTGCGATCCCGACTCGCTCCCGGGAAGGGTAGATACAACTGTACATTACCTACAATGCGTCGTGAACCCCCCAGGAAGTCATTTGTCCGTGGATCTCGCGCTCCCAGGGATCCCCCCTCATAACCGCGTACTGTTCCGATCCCCCCGCCATAGACATTTTTAATTACTGGAAAGGGCTTATCCCCACCGTAAGAACGTCCATAATCAATCAGGCCATTAAACGCCAGGGTAGCGGAACGTCCCAAGGGCAAATAATACTGCTGTTGTGCACTGAGCATATAGTATTTCAGGTCAAGCACTGAGAAATCAGCCGAAACGCTGGTATAACTACCACGCGTGGGAGCCAGGGCACTATCACGGGTGTCCTTGTCCCAACCCAAATTAAAGATCAGGGCATTGGAATATTTGCCGTAAGCATCAACAAACTCCTGATATGCCAAGGGTGTATGCCGTGGATGCAGCTTGTCCAGACCGTTTCTTTCGAAGCTGGCACCCATGAAAATGCGATCATGCTCTGTAATTGGCACCCCAAAACTCAGCCCCAAGCCAAAAGAAGTCACCTGGAAATCCCCCTCAGACCAGCGATAATCATAGGGCTTGGTCCGGCGGAAATACAAGGAGGTCGTCTTGCTGACCCCGTCTTTGGTCCAATAAGGATCAGTGTGTGCCAGAACTGCTGTACGATGAATTTTACTGGTGTTGACTTGTAACGAGAGACTATTACCGCTACCAAAAATATTATCCTGGCTGATGCCGGCTGAGAGCATCACCTTGTCCGTGGTGCCATAACCTATCCCCAGGTTAATCATACCAGTAGGCCGCTCTTTGACATCCACCACCAAATCCACCTGGTCCGGAGAGCCTGGTACCGGTTCAGCATGCACATCCACCTCGGTAAAATAACCCAATCGGTCAATCCGATCCCGAGAAAGATTGATGCTGCCCTGGTCATACCAGGCTGCCTCCTGCTGGCGCATTTCCCTACGGATGACCTCATCCCGAGTGCGTACATTACCACCAATTTCAATACGGCGGACATAAACACGGCGACCTGGGTCTACATAAAAGGTCAAATCTGTTTGTTGATTGTCCCGATCCAAAATGGGTTGCGGATTTACATTAGCAAAACCATAGCCCAGACTGCCCAGGTAATCTGTGATCGAAGTCACGGTTTCATTGGTTTTCGCTGCTGAAAAGGTATCCCCCTCCTGCACCGTAATCAACTCCTCAATCTGCTCTTGAAGGCCGAGTAAATCACCGGCAAGTTGTACCTTGTTGACCTCATAAGGCTCACCCTCATCGACCGTGATGGTGATGTAGATCTCCTTGCGATCCGGCGAAATCGAAACCTGTGGCGGCTCAACATGAAACTCCAGATAACCGCGATCGAGATAATAGGTCCGGATACGCTCCAAATCCCCTTCAAGCTTTTCTCTGGAATACTTATCAGTCCCGGTATACCAGGTCATGATGCCCGAAGTCGTCAACTCCATCTGGTTCAGTAACGTGCTGGTTTTGATATCTTCGTTGCCAACAATATTGATTTCCTTGATTTTGGCCAAATCCCCTTCAAAGATATCAAAACTCACCCCAACACGGTTACGCGGCAACGGCGTAATGACCGGATTGATCTCCACGGCATATTTGCCCTTGGACAAATACTGCTGTTTGAGCTCAAACTCGGCGCGCTCAAGCATAGAGCGATCGAAAATACGCCCTTCGGAAAAACCGACCTGGGCCAGCGCCTGGGTGATGATTTTAGGGTCAAACTCGCGCATTCCGGAAAAACTGACAGAAGCAATTGTGGGTCGCTCTTGTACGATAACCACCAGCACATCGCCGTCAATATCAATACTGACATCGTTAAAGAAACCACTGGAATAAAGTCTTTGAATGGCCTCGCTGGCATGCTCCTCGGTAAACTCCTCACCCACCCCTACTGGTAAATAGCCAAAGACTGTACCCGGATCCAGGCGCTGCAGCCCCTCTACCTGTATATCGCGCACTACAAAAGGAGTGAAGGCCAGAGCCAATGCGGGTACAAACATCAAACAGCCCAGCACAAACCGGGACAATGTACGTACTGTTGTTCGTAATTTCCTTTTAAACGACATTCTGCGCTTCCTTGAACTGAGCAGTGATTGATACCATGCGGTGATTTAAAAAATTCATTGCAGGATTCGACTAAAATCATTTAGAAAAGCAAAAGCCATCAACGCAGCAAGTATAGCCAATCCTATGCGCTGACCAAAGGCCTGCCATTTTTCCTCCAGCGGCCGTCCTCGTACCACCTCGATGGCATAATACAACAAATGTCCGCCATCTAACATAGGGATTGGCAGCAAATTCAGCAAACCGATGCTTACACTGATAAGCGCCAAAAATTGCACATAGGCACTCAAACCGATACGTGCGGTCTGACCTGCGTAATCAGCAATGGTTACCGGGCCGCTGATATTTTTCATGGAAACTTGGCCGGTCACCATACGACCGAGCATCTTGAGAGAAAACCAGAACGTCTCCGCAGTGCGTGTGACGCCCGTTCCCAAGCCGGCAAAAAAGCCTTCATGTATGGTTTGGGTATCAATATTGGCACCTATCATGGCACCTACCCGACCATAGGTTTGCCCCCCTTCGCGGTGCTCGTCAATGGTGATGGGCATACTCTGCTCCCGCCCATGCCTGAGCACTGTAATTTCCACCGTCTCGTTAGGGTGGGCCTTAACCCACTCAATGAAATCCGGGGCGTTGGCGATGGTCTCGCCATCAAGGGCAATAATCTGATCTCCCTCGAGTAGCCCGGCTCGTTCAGCTGCCGTGTCAGGCAAAACCTGCTGTATGCTGGGCTGTGGTAAATACATCTGAAAGCCCAAAGCTATCAAGGGGTCGCTATCGGCGCCCTGCTCAAAATAGTGGCGAGGCTCGATGAGTATACGGGTACCGGAACGGCCATCTCGCCCTTCTACCCCTATCCGCACCTCATCGCTGGCGTAGACAGCATCGAGCATGGCCCAGCGAAACTGCGGCCAAGTGCTCACCGCCTTTGAATCCACGTGTGTTATTTTTTCCTGGGCCTGAAAGCCTGCCTGTGCTGCGGCACTACCCGCAGCAGGCTGTCCCAGAACTGCAGTTGGCTCCACCGTACCCATCCAGGCCATAATGGCATACAGAACTGCTGCCAACAGTAAATTCGCGACCGGACCGGCAGCGGTTATGGCAATTCGTTGCCAAACAGTTTTGCTTTGTAGTGTGCTATTTTGACAGGCTGCGCTGGCCGTTGCCGGCACCTCATTACGCATCATGACATAACCACCCAACGGAATGGCTGAAAATGCCCACTGACAACCACGCCGATCGGTGTATTGAGCCAGAACCTTGCCAAAACCAAATGAAAATCGCTCGATATGCACGCCGCAGTATCGAGCGACAACATAGTGCCCTAACTCATGGATGACCACAAGGAGTCCAATCGCAAAAGCAAAGGCAATTAAGGTTAACAGCATAATTAGTCAGGCGTTACGTGCAAAGCAAAATTCTTTGGCGATGGTGCGGGCCGTG
>DATGTB010000106.1:0-4811 GCA_035302065.1 Paenalcaligenes sp.
CTCATCGTGAGGAGTTGACTTTACCGGACTATGTCAATGTTGAGTATGTGATGCTTGATGAGGATGCCGCCCGACAGTCAGTAGAGCAGCCTTCGGATGAGCAGTTGCGTGATTATTATGAGCAAAACAAGAGCCGTTTCCGTGCAGCAGCTCGGGCACATATCGCCCATATTTTGATTGCTGTACCTCAAACCGCTGATGAGCAGGCACGGGCGGAAGCATATTCACAGGCGCAGGAGATCGCTGCTCTGGCACAGGCACAGCCTGATGATTTTGCTGCCCTGGCCAAGGAGCATTCGCAGGACAGCGGCAGTGCCTCCCAAGGAGGGGATTTGGGTTGGTTGAACCAGGGTACCCTGCCTGCTGAACTCGACGAGGCGATTTTTGCACTCGATCGTGGCGCAGTATCCGCTGTGATTGAGGGTGCTGACGGCTACCATATTTTCAAGATAATCGACAATAAACCCGAGCAGGTACAGGATTTTACCGAGGTTCGCGCCAAAATCCTGGATGAGGTGGTTGAGCAATTGGCTGCCGAGCATTTTGCTGATATGGCGACTCAGCTAACCGAGCTGGTTTACGAGCACGCGGATTCACTCGATGCTGCGGCTCAAAATTTACAGCTTGAATTGAAAACTGCTAGCGGGTTGGGGCGCGAGGCTGCGATATCTTTACCCATTTTTGGAGCAGATGCGGCCTTTGAGTCTGATGATGTTGAGCTCCTTGAGGATCCACAGGTACGACGCGCACTCTTTGACCGCCAATCGCTGCAGAGCCTGGAGAATTCCGGCATTATCGAGTTGGCGCCGGATCTTCTAGTTGCTGTTCGTGCGACGGAGTATGTGCCTGCGCATGTGCCTGCCCTGGATATCATAGAGCCGTTAGTCAGACAGGAAGTGCAGCAGCAAAAATCCTTGCAGGCCCTGAAAACCCAGGTATCAGAGCAGTTGGAACAGCTCAGGGAAGCAGGCAGTGGTGAACAGCCTTTTGAGTCTCCCATGGTAATCAGTCGCAGTCAGCCGCAGGATTTGGATCGCAGCGCAGTAGAGCGTTTGCTGGCTGTAAACGTTAATGAATTACCCGCCTATGTAGAGATTGAAAGACCGGATGGTTATGCTATTTATAAAATCAATGCGGTCAAGGCTAGTGAGCTCGCTGATGCCGACCGACAGTTACTGCTTGAACAGCTGCGCGCGCTCTGGAGCTCGGCACAAGAGCGTGCTGTCATGGCCGGGTTGGCCCAGCAAGTCGGGGTTGAGGAGCTACCGGCAGCCAATGAGGTGGTGTTTTCCAGCGAGACCGATTTTTAGGGGTTTGATTAATGCTGGCCTTTGACCCGGGTGATCTTTTGCACCTGGGGAATTTGGCGAATATTACGGATGACCTGTGCGAGGTGGTCTCGGCTATCAACCTGTATCGTAAGATGTAGTTGGGCGGTGGCCTCGCCCTCCTCGGGCATGGTCAGATGGATGATGTTGGAGTTGCTATCGGTAATGGCAGCGGCCAGTCGTCCCAGCACCCCGCGCTCGTTAAGTACCGTGACATCGAGCCGGGTAGAAAGATGGCGTGCAGTTTCTGTATCCCACACCACCGGTGTCCAGCGCTCAGGCTCCTTTTCACGCTGTCTTTTGGCGACAGAGCATTCGCTCCTGTGTACGACGAGCCCATGACCTGCCTTGATGACGCCCATGATGGAATCTCCGGGCAACGGGCCACAGCATTGAGCGAGCTGAACAGCCTGGCCCTCGTTACCGTGAATCACAATGGGGGATGAGGTAACGGCTGTTTGCTCATCAACTGCAGCTGCGGTAGTGGCAATGAGGGCGTGGTCTGGTGCCAGGCGACGTGCAACCACTGCGGCCAGGCGCTTGCCCAGCCCGATATCGGCCAATATCTCCTCGCGCGACTCTGCACCACTACTGCGGGCTAGTTTTTCCCAGCTGGGATCTGCGTCGTCAGGCAGGGCCATATCGATTTCGCTGAGCGCTTTTTCAAGCAAGCGACGTCCAAATGCCACTGATTCCTCGTATTTGACAGTACGCAGGTAATGACGGATTTCAGAGCGGGC
This sequence comes from Paenalcaligenes sp., assembly GCA_035302065.1. Classification (GTDB taxonomy): domain Bacteria; phylum Pseudomonadota; class Gammaproteobacteria; order Burkholderiales; family Burkholderiaceae_B; genus Paenalcaligenes. Next base: position 2,069 of record DATGTB010000106.1, read on the forward strand.
ACGCCCGGTACGGACGTGGTTGAGCCACTGCACGCTCGGACGTGCGGCAGTGGAGGTGATGATTTCGACCATATCACCGCTCTTGAGTTCTGTACGCAAAGATACAAAGACATCATTGATTTTACAGGCGACCGTCTGATTGCCGATATCCGTATGGATATTATAGGCAAAGTCAATGGGACTGGCCCCGCGGGGCAGAGAGATGATTTTACCTTTAGGGGTAAAGACGTAGACCGCATCCGGGAAAAGATCGACCTTGACGTGTTCGAGGAACTCGCTAGAATCCCCAGTCTGGCTTTGGATATCCAGCAAGGACTGCAGCCAGCGGTGTGTGTTTTTCTGGAGATCGTTGAGCTGGGCGTCCTCGTCCTTGTATAGCCAGTGTGAGGCGACGCCCTCCTCGGCGACATGATCCATCTCTCGGGTGCGCAACTGAAACTCGACCGGTGTCCCGTAGGGACCAATCAGGGTAGTGTGCAGGGATTGATAGCCATTGATTTTGGGAATGGCGATGTAATCCTTGAATTTGCCGGGTACCGGACGATAGAGTTGGTGCAATGTACCCAAAGCCAGATAGCACTCGGGTAGCGTATGCACAATAATCCGGAAACCATAAATGTCGAGCACCTCGGAAAAGGATTTTTTCTGCTCGACCATTTTTCGGAAAATACTATAAAGGGATTTTTCGCGACCAACAATATCGGCCTCAATCCCGGCGGCGGGCAAGGCAGATTTGATGGTCCGATGAATTTTGCTCAACATTTCTCGGCGATTACCACGAGCAGAGAGCAAAGCCTTGCGCAATACCTCGTAACGATTTGGATAGATAGCCTTAAAGCAACGATCTTGTAGCTCACGGTATAGGGCGTTTAAGCCCAGGCGGTGTGCTATGGGAGCGTAGATATCCAGGGTCTCGCGGGCCACCCGGCGTCTTTTCTCAACGGCCACGTAACCCAATGTGCGCATGTTGTGCAGGCGATCTGCCAGTTTGATGAGTATGACGCGCACATCCTTGGACATGGCGAGCAGCATTTTTCTGAAGCTCTCTGCCTGCTGCAAGCTGCGCGATTCAAAGTGCAGCTTTTCCAGCTTGGTGACCCCATCGACTATTTCTGCCACATCGGTGCCAAACTTTTCTGCCAACTCCTGTTTGGTGACGTCCTGATCCTCAATAACATCATGCAATAACGCTGCCATGAGCGAGTCAGCATCCAGACGCCAGCCGGCACAGATGACTGCTACGGCAATCGGATGGGTGATGTAAGGCTCCCCACTGGAGCGAAATTGTCCCAAGTGGGCCTCATCTGCGAGTTTGTACGCCTCCTTGACCTGCTCGATGTCTCCCTCGTTCAGGTAGGGTTGTATTACCTTCATTAAAGGTTCAAGTGAGGCAATGGTTTTTTTGGGGTCACGGAGATCGGGCACGGTGGTGTGCTGCTTGCGACGACCAAGCCGAGGCCGCTTTTTCAAGGCGGCTAAAAGACCGGAAGATGCATCGCGAAGAGAGGAAAATGCCATAACTGTGCCCTGTATATAAAACGCTACCGGAGGAAATGATCAGGTGGGAACCTTGCGTAGCATCTCCAGACCCGTCGCACCCGCAGCGATCTCACGCAGGGCGGTTACGGTGGGTTTGTTTTTGGTTTCCAGACGGGGCTCATGCCCTTGGGCAAGCTCACGGGAACGGTAGGCTGCTACCAGGGTTAGGTCAAAACGGTTGTCAATTTTTTGGAGACAATCCTCTACGGTAATTCTTGCCATATAAATACCTGCATCGTAATAGTGAAAGAAGTGGATCAGCGCCGCTCAAGTACTGATCCCAAGCTGATGAAATACGGCAGCATGACGGGCGGTCTGATTTTCAGTGCGTAGACGGTTGGCATGTACGATCGCCTTCAAATCATTTAAGGCCGTATTAAAGTCTTGATTAATAATAACATATTGAAACTCGGATACGTGAGCCATTTCACCGCCAGCTGCCAGCAATCGGCGGGCAATAACGCTATCAGAGTCCTGTCCGCGGTTACGCAACCGCTCTTCGAGTACCTCAATGGAGGGCGGCAGAATAAAAACGCCGATGGCCTGGGGGAAAAACGTGCGGACTTGCCTGGCCCCTTGCCAGTCTATTTCTAGTATTACATCCTTGCCGGAGGCCAGTAAATCCTTGATCGGCTGCGCTGGTGTGCCATAGTAATTGCCATGGACATTGGCCCACTCAAGCAGTTCCTCAGCATCCCTGAGCTCCTCAAAGCGAGCCACATCAATGAAATAATAGTGTTCGCCATCCTGCTCGCCAGGGCGAGGCGCTCGGGTGGTACAAGATACCGATAGCTGAATGTCAGCATCCTCTTTGAGCAATGCATTGACCAAACTGGATTTTCCGCCACCACTGGGTGCAGCTACGATGATGACATTGCCTTGTAAGTCCTTCTGTACGGTGGTTGCCATGTTGGGTTGCCAATCAGGTGGTTAATTCAATGACGACGGGTGTGTGATCCGAGGGTTGCTCGTTGGTGCGGGGCTCTATGTCCACCCATGAATCGTTGCAATGAGGCCATAGGGCAGTGGAAACCAGGCCCAAATCGATGCGAAGACCGGCGTTACGCGGGAATGAACGGCGTCTGTAATCCCACCAGCTAAAGCCGGGGTCCTCAGGGTGATGCGCCCTGAATGCATCAACCAGACCCAAATCCAGTATCGAGCGCAACATCTCGCGTTCAGTATCCGAGGCGTGAATCTTGCC
>DATGTB010000107.1:0-3625 GCA_035302065.1 Paenalcaligenes sp.
ACTCGTTTTCTCAAACATGGCTCATTAACAGATTTATTTCGCACCATTCGCCCCGCCAATGTATTGCCAATGCTCGATGTGGCCAAGGATAACCGGGATTTGACCGAGTATCTGATTTCGCAGGTATTGCAAAGTGGTGAGCATCAGTTTGAGATGTTGCTGCAGTTTTATCCGCTTGCCAAACGACCGCAATGGCAACATGTCGTTGCCGGGCAGCGGGTGCAGATTATCAAACCAGCGCCTGCGCATCACGCCGGACGGCTTGAGTTTGGTACCGAGCTCATCACCGCCGGGGATCATTCCCTGGCCGCTTTGCTCGGAGCATCACCGGGCGCATCCACGGCTGTCTATATCGCCTTGCAATTATTGCAGCAATGCTTTGCAGAGCGGTTGACTGCACAGGACTGGTTACCGCAGCTGCAGCGCATGATCCCGACTTACGGAATTGATTTACAACGTGATGCTGATGCCTGTCGGGCAACGAGAGCTCAAACCGCCGCAGTGTTAAAGCTGGAAAATATTTAAAATTTCGTGATTTTTAAGTCATGATAGCAAAGCAAACGCTGGGGTCTTGGCAGGTTTAATCAGTCGCTCTGGGTGGGCGTTCTTGTTTGTCGATTGACATTGTATACAGGAGCCACAGTGGCGAGTGGTCACTTTTTCGAAAGATAGTGGTTTTTCCATGTTGATGAGCGATATCATAATGATGTTATGCTGAGCTTAGTTGCTCTGGAAACGAAGGTAACTGATTTTGTCAAAGGTAGTGCCAATCTGGGAAATGGTTAACTCTTTTGAGTGATAGTTTGATATTGCTCATAACGCATCATTATGTCTTTATTAATAATGATAGTGGCGTTTGGCAACTTTAAAGTGAGTAAATAATATGGTTAGTGAAACGGTAGTTGACCTTTCGCGTTGGCAGTTTGCAGCAACCGCTTTGTATCACTTTTTGTTTGTACCTTTAACTTTGGGTCTATCGGTACTGCTGGCGGTGATGGAAACTGTTTACGTTGTTACTGGTCGCGAAATATACAAGCGAATGACAAAGTTCTGGTTGCGCCTTTTCATGATCAACTTTGCCTTGGGAGTAGCTACGGGGTTGACCATGGAGGTGCAGTTCGGGATGAACTGGTCATATTACTCGAGCTTTGTGGGGGACACATTTGGCACTTTGCTGGCGGTAGAAGGGCTGATGGCCTTTTTCCTTGAGTCCACCTTTGTCGGCTTGATGGTATTTGGCTGGGATCGCATGTCCCGGGGCAAGCATCTCGTCATTACCTATCTGGTCGCCCTGGCTTCCAACTTCTCGGCTTTGTGGATTTTGGTTGCTAACAGTTTCATGCAGCATCCACTGGGGGCCGAGTTTAATCCAGTCACCATGCGCATGGAGCTGGCGAGCTTTCACGACCTCTTTTTCAATCCGGATGCACAAGCCAAATTCGTTCATACGGTTTTGGCCGGGTATGTGACTGCAGCCATCTTTGTGTGCGGGATCAGTGCTTTTTATCTCCTGCGTAAACGACACACAGATATTGCGCAACGCTCATTTCGCATAGCCGCCCTGTTTGGTGTGCTCGGTACTGCGGGCGTGATTACCTTGGGCGATGCCCTGGGCTTTATCGGCGGTCATGCGCAACCAACCAAGCTCGCTGCCATGGAAGCCTTGTGGGAGCCAGAGGAGGCACCCATGCCTTTCAATATCATTGCCCTGCCGTCCCAAGAGGAGGAGCGCAATTTGCTTGAATGGCAGATGCCGGCCTTTTTATCCATTTTGGTGACCCATTCTCTCGATGGCACGGTCCCTTCTGCCAAGGAATTACAGGAGGAGGCCAAAGGCCGTATCTGGAATGGCATTCCGGCGGTACAGGCCATGGAGCTGTTAGGCAAGGACCCCACCAATCAGGAGGCGTTGACACAGTTTGAGCAGCACAAGGATGATGTCGGTTATGGTTTCCTCGTGCAGCGCTATGCCCCGGACGGCGACTTATCACGCATTACTGAGGCTGAGGTAGAGCTGGCTGCCAAGGATACCATTCCCGAGGTCTGGATTATTTTCTGGTCCTTCCGGGTCATGGTCGCTTTGGGCCTGCTCATGCTGGGGTATTTTGTTGCGGCCATCATTTTGACCTTGAGCAACAAACTACAGCAAAACAGATGGTTCCTGAAGGCTTCGGTCTGGATGATACCGGTTCCCTTTATCGCCTGTGAGATGGGCTGGATTGTTGCCGAGATGGGCCGGCAGCCCTGGACGGTGTATGAGATACTGCCTACCTGGCTATCAGCCTCGACCCACTCGGTCGGTTATATGGTGGTGTCATTGACTGGTTTCGTCCTGCTGTATACTGCGTTTGCTATTGTAGAGATGTATTTGATGGTTCGTAGCGTCAAAAAAGGACCCGATGAGCCCAGTGCACTTGAATTAAAGCAGCGTGGGTTACCAGCACAGACGCAGCTTAGCGCAGAATAAGGAGTGACACCATGGATACTTATTTTTATCTGATTATTATTTGGTGGCTATTGCTTGGCGTCTTGCTGATGGGATTGGGCGCCATGGTCGGTATGGACATGGGCGTGGGCACGATCCTGCGCTATGTGGGCCGTACCGACGCCGAACGGCGGGTCGCCTTGAACATCATCGGTCCGCACTGGGACGGTAACCAGGTCTGGTTTATTCTGGGTGGCGGGGCCATTTTTGCGGCCTGGCCTTTGGTTTATGCCACGGCCTTTTCGGGTTTTTATATTGTCATGCTGATTTTGCTGTGGAGCATGATTGTGCGCCCGTTAGGCTTTGAGTATCGCAGCCAGATAAAGTCAGCCTCCTGGCGCAATGTCTGGGACTGGAGTTTGTTTATCTCCGGTTTTGTGCCCATGCTCGTGTTTGGGGCAGCGGTGGGCAATGTACTCCTGGGCGTGCCTTTCCATTTTGATGAGCGCATGGTCTCGTTTTATACCGGCAGCTTTATCGGCCTGTTCAATCCCTATGCCATATTGTGCGGGCTGGTTTCGGTATGCCTATCCATCTATATGGGGGCGTCCATGTTGCTTATCCGCAGTGGCGAGCAAAGCATCAGTGAGCGTGCTAAAAAAGCCTCCTTATACGCAGGAGTGCTGGCGTTAGTTTTAATGGCGATTGGGGGCTTTTGGTCTGCTAACCTACATGGCTTTCACCTGATCAGCTCTCCGGCACCCGGTGTACCACAGACGCCACTGCATCAGACCGTGGTTGTGGAGCCTGCCAGTTTGCTGCACAATTACCGCGAATATCCGGTGCTGTGGTTATTGCCGGCATTGGCGTATCTATCTCTCATCGTGGGGATGGGCGCTATTTTGGTGAAACGAGCCGTATTGGCCTGGTGGTCTGGTGTCATTACCTGGATCAGCGTGCTGGGTATGGCCGGTGCTGCGATGTTTCCCTTTATCATGCCCTCCATCAGCAATCCTTCGCATAGCCTGACTGTCTGGAACTCGGGTGCCAGCACGTTAACCATGGGCTGGATGCTGGGCTTTACGGTCATTTTCATGCCCATGATTGTCACCTATACCAGCTGGGCGTTTTATATCATGCGCGGCAAGGTAGACATCAAAAGCGTTGAAAGTGAAGAGACTCAATACTAAGGAGATACAT
>DATGTB010000108.1:0-3251 GCA_035302065.1 Paenalcaligenes sp.
CCCAACTCGACAAGGCAACCAAGAGCAAAAGGCTCAACACAGTGAGCAAAATAATTTTTGTTGAACGCTTCATCGCCGCTAGAACCCTAAACCAAAGTCCGCATTATAAGCCTTCATATTCTTTTCGCCTATTACCTGACAAGCCAAGCGCTTATTAGGGGCTTGACCATCTTTTTGTTAGAATTCCAGTAGGCAAAACCCGCCAACCACACAACCCCATTCATTTTTTTGAAATTACCCTACTATCATGACAACACATGCTTTAAACCTTGCTGTGATACGAGCCAGCGGTGCTGATGCCAAAGACTTTTTACACAATCAGCTCACACAGTCGGTGCAGGATTTGCAACCCGACCGGGCACGCCTGTTTTCTTATTGCTCCCCCCGCGGCCGCGTGCTAGCCAATGGTTTGATTTGGCTTGATAATCGTGCTGAAACCCAATTACATCTGATGGTCCATCAGAGTGTGGCCAAGGCCTTGCTGCAAAAACTGCAGATGTATGTTTTGCGCGCCAAGGTCAAATTTGAGCGATTAGAGGCGGCCCAGATAATGGGCACCACACAGCCTTCTTTTCTGACTACCCTGCCCGCCAGCCAGCAGGGCTGGGAGCTCCCCATTTACCACGGGGATCATGAGCACGTACTCGCCATACAGGCACCGGGCACCACTGGGCAGGCGCATCGCTTCTGGCAAATCAACCTGGCAGATGAGCAAAGTATCGACGATCAGATGATCCCTGCCCAACAATGGCGATGGCAGGATCTATGTTTAGGCTGGCCCTGGGTAGTGGAGGCAACCAGTGAGGCTTTTATCCCGCAAAACCTCAATTTGGATTTGTTGGCAGCGGTCAACTTCGAAAAAGGATGCTTTCCTGGTCAGGAGATTGTTGCCCGTAGTCATTATCGGACCACCATCCGCAGACGCGCACTCTTGTTTTCAGCGCCACTGCCAGCCCGTCAGGAAAACTCGGCGAGCAGCCTGCCGGGCACTGATATCATCTTGACTAACCCTGAGGGCAAGAGCAGACCGGCTGGCCGTATTGTCAATGCCGTGGCAATGCAGGACAAACTCTGGCTCCTGGCCGAAACCAATCTGGACTTTGTGCTGGAAAAGGCCGCATTAAGCGTGCAGGAAAACGGTGCCGAGCCGCTGCATATGCATGAGCTGCCCTTTCAGGCGCAATTACCCTGGGAAGACCCCAGAAAAAAATCCTAGCTCGAGCGTTCTTGTCCCAAATGTGCCAGCGGGTGCGCCTGCCCTTGAGGCTGCACCGGCTGCAAAAATGCACGCACCTCATCCATGGTGACAGCCAGCGGTTGTGTGTGGCGCCAGCGCGGTTGCTGGTCTTTATCAATTAGCAGAGCGCGAATCCCCTCCTGAAAGTCCCCGCTCGCTACGCAATGCATGGCAATATTGAAATCAGTCTGAAAGGCCTGTGCCAAGGAGTGATGACGCTGGAAAGAAAGCAACTCGTAGCTGAGCCGCACTGACATCGGACAGGCATTGACAAATTGCGCCCCTGTTCGCTGCAACCAGGGATCGAGAGCGGAATCATCCCGGGACGCCTCCTGTCCCCAATCCAGAAACTGCTGGCATAATTCAGCAAAAGCAGGCCGGGTACCCAAGGTACGCAAATAGTCGTAATGCGGCACCAATACACCTAGTTTGGTTAATCCCTCCTGATGTATGGGAGCCAATACGGCACTGGCCGCAGCATAGGGACAACCATGCCAATCTGCGGCCATAAGCGCCTGCTCAATGTCATCTGCCGTGACACTGTCATCAAATAAATAATCAGCCAAGCCGAGATAATACACATCAGCGCCATTGATATGCGCTCCAGTCATCGCCAGGGTATGCGCAATACCAGCCGGCAAATGCGCAAACATCCATGAACCAGCAACATCCGGAAATAACCCAATCACGACCTCGGGCATCGCAAAACGGGTCTGCGGATTGACCAAACGATGGCTCGCCCCGCTAAATAGTCCTACCCCACCGCCCATCAGCACGCCAAAACCAACGGCAATGATGGGTTTTTCATAAGTATGAATTAAATAATCCAGCTCATATTCCTGCACAAAAAGTCCGCGGGCATAGTTGTTATCCCAAACCGCCGCCCCAGGCTCATGTGCTTGCATGCTGTCATAAAGGGCGCGCAAATCCGCTCCGGCACAAAAAGCCCGTGCACTTGTCCCGCGTATTACGACAGCCACGGTATCCTCATCAGACTGCCAATGTTTTAGCTGCTGATAAAGCGCCTGTACGGTGTCTATATCCAGGCTATTGAGGCTTTTTTCCCGATTCAACGTCAATATCCCCAGGTATTTCCCCGAAGCCTGTGTGGGCTGACGCGCTATCAATACCTTTTCTGTCATGATATTTACCTATTTTTCCTTTTCCTTTGGGTAGTTTTCTGGCGCGCCCGATGAGCTGCACGACGGCGGCGCGACTCCATGGGATCAAATACCAAAGGACGATACACCTCGACCTGATCGCCATTTTGTAAACGATGCTCTTTATCCCTTTGCACGCCAAATACCCCGCACGGCGCGGTCTGCCCTTGCTTATCATGAGCCTCGTAAAAGCCACTTTGCACCAGGGCCTGATCCAGAGTTGCCCCTTTGGGCAGCTGTATTTGTTTTTGCCAGATATTCTGTGCATCAACTGCAAATATGACCTCAACCTGTATCATGCTGGATCCTGAGCATAAAATTCAACATGCGCAAATGGTATTTGTTATTATTCATACAACTCATTGGCTCGTTCGGTGAACGAGTCAATAAAACTGGTGGCAATACGATTGAAAATTGGTCCTACGACCACCTCCAGAGCACGACTGGAAAATCGATACTGCATGATAAAATCGATTTTACAGCCATCCTCACCGAGGGGGGAGAACTTCCAGTCCCCAGTCAAATTTGAAAATGGGCCATCCACCAGCTCCAGGTGTATGCGATTGGGATAATCATGCGTATTGCGCGTAGTAAAGCTTTGGCTAATTCGGGCAATACGTATCATTATCGATGCCGTCATGCCCGATTCACTTTCACTGAGCACCTCGGCCCCGCCACACCAGGGCATAAATTCGGGATATTTTGCCACATCAGAAACCAGGTCAAACATCTGTGCAGGCGTATAGGGGACGATTACTGAGCGTTCTACTGTATGCATCGATAATAAATACCAGATAAAATGAAGTTCAATTTAATCACTTTTAATTTAGACGACTGTCAATGAGTATTGTTCA
>DATGTB010000109.1:0-8730 GCA_035302065.1 Paenalcaligenes sp.
GCGGGTCAAGGTCGGCCTGGCTGCCCTGCTGTCCTTTAATTTGGCGCCCTTGGTGGATGTCCCCTCACTCGCGCACAGTAATGCCTATCAGATCCTGATTCTGGTCCTCATGCAAACCCTCATCGGAGTGCTCATGGGACTGACCATGCGCATGGTCTTTGCTGCCGTGCAAACAGCCGGAGAATTTATCGGCCTGCAGATGGGGCTATCCTTTGCTTCCTTTTTTGACCCGGCGACCGGAGCCAACACGGCCGTGTTGGCCCGCCTTTTGAATATCGTTGCGATGTTGTTGTTTATCAACGTTGATGGCCATTTGCTCTTGCTGGATGTTTTTTACTATAGCTTTGAAGTCCTGCCCATCACAACACAGCCCTTGTCGGCATCCGGCATCGGTGTATTTTTAGAATGGAGCAGCCATATCTGGTTCTCGGGGCTGCTGTTGGCCTTGCCGCTCATCATTGTCCTGCTCACTATTAATTTGTCATTTGGCATTTTAAACCGGACCGCGCAGCAACTGACCGTCTTTGCAGTGGGTTTTCCCATCACGCTCACGGTGGGCTTCATCTTGCTGTTATTGGTAATCCCCTATACGGCACCCTTTCTGACGGATCTATTTGAGCAGGGCATTCAGGTGCTGCGCACATTGCTCTGGTCGCTGGCCCGGCCAACGCCCTAGAACTCCTCCCAGTCATCCTCTTTGGAGGAGGATTTTTTGCCACTCAAATCCGGACGCAGCAAGGGCGTTTCAACCTCTGGTTGACTAATTACCTGTTTTTTGGGGCGCTTTTTCTGCTCCTGCAAATCGATGACCTCGGGTTCGGGCAGTCGATAGGTTGCAGTGTGCTCCTGTAAGCGATGGGCATGACCGCTAAGCAAATTGGCCGCCGAGCTGGTGCGTTCGAGCATCTGGGCATTTTGTGAGGTACTGTGATCCATCTCGGTGACTGCCCGATTGACCTGCTCGATCCCTGAGGACTGCTCGATGGTTGCCGCACTGATCTCGCCCATGATATCGGTGACCCGACGCACGGAATCGACAATTTCCTGCATGGTGCTGCCGGCACGCTCGACCTGAGCCGACCCCTCGCTGACCTTGGCCACCGAGCCCTCAATAAGCTCGGTAATCTCCCGGGCCGCCTGTGCACTGCGCTGCGCCAAGGCACGTACCTCTGAAGCCACCACGGCAAAACCCCGCCCCTGTTCACCAGCGCGCGCCGCCTCTACGGCTGCATTAAGGGCCAAAATATTGGTTTGAAAGGCAATGCTATCAATCACCCCGACAATATCGGAAATCTGACTGGAGCTGGCAGAGATATCCTGCATGGTGCTCACTACCTCACCTACGGCCACACCCCCGCGCTGGGCGACCTCGGAGGCGGTTACCGCTAACTGATTGGCCTGATGGGCGTTATCCGCATTTTGGCGCACTGTACTGGCAAGCTGCTCCATGCTGGCAGCGGTTTGTTGCAGGGCACTGGCCTGGCTTTCTACCCGCGCACTCAAACCACTGTTGCGATCAATCATCTCGCGGGTCTCTGCCTGGACCTCATCGGCCAGATTACGCAACATGGACAAAGTGCGAACCAGCTGTTCTTGCATACGGCGTGTACTGACAAAAAGCTGATTAAGCTCATTGTCCCGCAGGCTGGGCTGTATGCGCTGACTCAGGTCACCCTGGGCAATGGCCTCAATATGTAATCGCAACTGTCGCAAGGGGCCAAAGAAACGACGCTGAAAAACCGCCAATGCCCCTCCAGCCACCAGCAAGGCGACCAACACCAATACCGCCAACTGCCACAACAATGTATTTGCTGCAGCCGGCGCTGAGGCAAAATCCCCTAGACGCATCACCTGATTGAGATGGAAAATGGCAGCAATGGCTGCCAACACGGTGCAGATGCATAATAGTGCAACAGACAGAACAAAAAAGGTTTTTAAACGCAGTGGATTCATCAGATATATCCTTGTGCCCAGATTTATTTACTCATGGAAAATAAACTTGTACCCTGAATTTTCATAAAAGCCATGGAGGCCGCCTCAAGCGCCATTTTGCGCAGGCTCAACTGAGAGGTGGCCGTGTAATAATCCACATCTTCGAGACGGGACAACTCCTTGGCTAGCTGCAAGGACTGTAAGCTGCCGCTATCATTCAGGCTCTCGATCTCGTTCATACGAGTACCTATGGTGGCCTGTGTAGTAAGCAGATTGTCATAGCTGATGTCAACAACCTGCAACGCCCGATTCAGGCTGTTTTGTAGTTGGGCCTGAGCCACCGGATCACCCTTGATCGGGGTGTTTAGTGCCTCAATTGCGGCCGACAGGGCGTTGAGCACATTTAACTCGTCTGTGCCATTGAGCTGTTGTACCGACTGATAGCTAAATTGGTCTCCTGCCTCGGCTGCACCCGTCAGGCTAAAGGACAGACCAAAGTTCGCACGCAAATCAATGTGCTGCACGCCTCCTTCAACAGCCGGGAAAAAGCGCTCGTCGAGCACGCCTGAGCTATCCCTGACAACGACCCGCCAGCCTGCCCCCGCATCAGCACTCTCCTCGTAGAGCAGCTCCAGTGCGTGCACGGGCTGCGCCAGGGCGCCATCATGGATGCTCATGGTCCCTATGACAGCCTGGCCCTGATTATGCTGACCGCCTCCCTGTACAAAAGCGGAGGTCCCAGGGGCAGCGCGCATGAATACCTCCGAGCCGGTATTGCCCACATCGAGAACACGTGTGTGATCTACTTGTACGGAACGACGTGCCTGCTGACCCACATCTCCTGCATATTGATAGCCACCATCGAGAGTGGTAAAAGCGGGCGTATCGGCCTTTGAGCCACTAAACAGATACTTGCCCGAGGCGTCAGTGGCATTCATGCTACCAAGCAAGCTCGTGCGCGACTCAGACAGTACCTGCGCAAGCACGGCCCGGTCCTGATCGGAAAGCGTCCCATTGCCCGCCTCAATCAGACGTGATTTGACGGCGACCATCTGATCGACCATGCTGCCCAAAACATTTTCAGTCTCTGCCAAAGCCCGTAGTGCCACCTCACGATTATCAGCAAAGCGCTGGTTCATGGATTGAGACTGGGACAAGGTGATGGCCTGAGCTGCGGCCAGTGGATCATCTGCAGGAGTAAGCATACGACGGCCAGAACCGATCTGCTGAAACAGATGCAATAAATCACTTTCCTGCTTATTGATTGTGTTGACACCGGTTTGAAAATAAAAGGAGGAACTAATTCGCATTACCACACCCTATGAGCAATCAATAAAGAAGGACCTCAACTGCGTATACCCAGCAATGTATCGAACAGAACTGTGCCTACTTCAATCATTTTGGATGCGGCCCGGAACTGCTCAACATACTGCTCTAGCATCAGGTACTCCTCGTTGAGGTTGACCCCCGCAACTCGCTGCTGGGCGGCGTAATTTTGCTGTACGAGGTTTTCCTGAGCCTGCGCGGCGGCGGTGTTTTCCTGAGTTTGTACCGCAACCCGGTTGACCATCTGACCATAGGCGTCATTGAAACTCATGCTGCCCTGGGCCAAAATGTTTTTGCTTTGCAAACCAGCCAAGCGCAAAGCCTGCTCACCATTGGCCGCGCCACTACCTTCAGCCGCCGCTGCAAAACGGCTCGGGTCGTCTAGCTGCAGCGTCATACTCGCAGCTGCCTGCCGGGTAGGCTGCAGACTCCATTGCGTCTGCCCATCGACGCTGCCCGCGGGCAAATGAATACGCAACCCCTCAAGCTCATAAGACTGGCCATCCGCGCTTAGCTCTGCGGGCACTGACCGCCCGGTGGCAGCATCATAAAAACTCAAATCAATGAGCTCACCCGCCTCATCCACCTCGGCGCTAATCTGATAATCACGCAGTGTGAGCTGGGTCACATCGAGCAGCTCCACCTCGAGTACCGGCGCCTGTGTGTTTGCTGCTCCCTTGCCAATAGGCAAGGCCTGGCCAACAGAAAAGCCAAAAAACTCCTCCCCGCGCTGACCATGCAGATCCACACCTTGCGCATGTAGTTCATTGATGCTGTGCCCCAGACCGAGGGCCAGACGGCCCAAGGCATTTTGCGCAGCATCCAGCGTCTGACTGCGGTAGCTCAGCAGCCCGCCCAAGGCCCCACCCTGAACCTGCCGATCGGGTATTTCAACCCAATGCGTACCCTGATCATCACGCACCTGATGTGCTATCACGTGACGTGCCGGATCATCAGCAGAAGGAATGGCACGCAACTCGTGTACCGTGCTGCCACTCAGTAGCAGCTGCCCCCCGCTCAGAGTGAGATTTAACCGCCCCTCCTGCTCAAAGGCCCGCACCTCAACCAACTCATTGAGCTCGGAGAGCAGCTGATTGCGCTGATCCAGCAAATCATTGGGCTCATGCTCGGGAGTGGCTGCTCGTGCCTTGGTGATTTGAACATTCAGATCATGGATACGCTGTACATAACTATTGATCTGATGGGTCTGCGTTGTGATTTGAGTATTGAGGTTAGTCCTCTGATTGAGGATAAAGTGGTCGGTCTCGCGCAGCTGCGTGACCAGATTTTGGGCTCGTCCGATAAGCTCCTGCCGTCCGGCTGCATCATCAGGGGTTGAGGCCACAGCCTGCAAGGCAGCAAAAAAATTCTGAATAGCCGGGCTAATACCGCTGCTGCGGTCACTAAATAAATTATTTAATTGTTCTATCTCATTACTATAGGCCACATACTGGGCATTTTTGCTTTTAGACTTGATGAGTTGCTGATTGAGGAAATGATCATACGCCCGCTGTACCGTGACTGCCTGCACCCCACGACCGATGTAACCAGCCCCGGTGGCATTGGCCCCCTGGGTTTTGGTCAACACCGTTTGTCGATGGTAGCCCTCAACAGCAGCATTGTTGATATTATGCCCTGTGGTTTGCAGATTTTGCTGTGCGGTCAATAACGCCGATAAGCCCAACCCGTATAAATTCATGATCTCTTTGCTCCCTGAGAACCCATCTGATAATTACTGTTGTACTTAACGGCTGAAATTGGCTTTTCTTTAGCGATTTTCCCCGATTAACGGGCTTTGCTATCAAAATAGCCCATAATGGCAATCAGCTTTTTGGCATACTCCGGGTCAGTGGCATAACCGGCTTCTTGTATGCGATAAGCTGCCTCCTCAGCGCTTTGCGCCTGTAACACCTCCGCATAACGCGGCTGCTTGCTAATCAGACGGGCATAATCAGTAAAGGACTCTTCATAGGAGTTATAGGCTCTGAAGGGCTGAGTCAACTTGACCTTGCGACCCTGTAAAAACTCGGTGGTCATGATATCTGCCACGGGCCCCTGCCAGTGTTTGCCCGCCTTGATCCCAAACAGGTTATAGGTCGGGCGCCCGTCCGCATGTTGGATTTGACGCTGCCCCCAGCCGGACTCCAGCGCAGCCTGACTGAGGATAAGCTTCATGGGTAGGCCACTTTCAGCCGCCGCGACCTCCGCCGCAGTACGCATGTTTTCAACAAAATTCTGAATATGCTTGGGCGCACCACGAATTGCGGCAGCAACCCGCTCATATCCGCCCGAGGAGCCCGTCAACTTTCTGATCAGGCTGGATAAATCGTTCGCCTCAATAACCCGCGCCTGGCCGACATGCGAACGTAGTCCCGCTTTGCGTGAGGCGGCCTGCTCGGGCAGGGCAGAATGCAATTGATCACCTCGATTTGACTGCATTTGCTGCTTGAGGGCTTGAGCCAGACCCAACCCTGGGTCCGCCAAATTCAAAGCGAGCTGCTGATCATTGAGCGCAAAAGCCATCTGTTGCGCCTGGCTGTTAGCCGGAGAAAAAATCGATGCGGACTGACGCGCATATTTGAGTATTTGCTGAATAAAAATAGACTCAAATTGCTGCGCCACCTCGGTGTGTAATTGTGGATTGTCAGGCTGTTGTCCTGCCTGAGCCTGCAACTGGGCGAGCCGCTGCGTATCAAAAATGCTGTTGACCTGAGTTTGGCCGGGCCGTGGAAAAAACAAGGCAGGCATCCAATACTCCCTAAATAATCTCCAGCTCAGCGCGCAAGGCACCGGCACTTTTCAAGTTTTGCAAAATGGATAATAAATCCTGCGGAGTGGCGCCCAAAGCGTTTAGCGCCCGGACGACATCAGCCAAATTGGCACTGGTACGGATATGCTGCAAGGCGCCATCTGCCGAACGCATCTCTATGTCAGTCTCATGAGTTACCACTGTCTGACCATCGGTAAATGGCGTATCAGGCTGATGCACATCCGTCTGACGACTGATGACCACCGACAAACTGCCATAGGCCACAGCGGCCTCCTCAATAGTTACGGTCCGATTCATGACCACTGAACCGGTGCGCGCATTGATCACTACCTTAGCCCGTGCAGGTGGCAGGGAAACCTGCAGATTTTCCAGCTGCGACAAAAAGGCCGCCTGCCTCTCGGGCTGAGTCGGAGCCTGCACACGGATAACCCGACCATTATCGACCTGGGCAGTGCCGGCGCCAAACTGTTGATTGATACTGTGCGCTACGCTTTGTGCGATGCCAAAATCACTGCTATTGAGCTCCAAATGTACCAGACCATTATCGGCATAGGTGGTTGGCACCTCCTGCTCTACAATTGCGCCCGCCGGAATAATGCCTGCATTGAGCTGATTGACCTGAACGCTCGAGCCCCCCGCCTCAGCGCCAGAGCCTCCGACCAGCAGATTGCCCTGTGCAATGGCATACACCTGACCATTAGCACCCTTAAGCGGGGTCATCAACAAGGTCCCCCCACGCAAACTTTTTGCATTCCCCATCGAGGAAACCACGACATCAATGCTCTGACCCGGGCGGGCAAAGGCCGGCAAACGCGCCGTCACCATGACGGCGGCTACATTACGTAGCTGCATATTGCTGCCTTGCGGGATGGTAATGCCCAGTTGCGACAACATATTGGTCAAACTTTGCTGGGTAAACGGTGACTGACGTACCTGATCACCGCTGCCATCCAGCCCGACCACCAGCCCGTAACCAACCAGGGGGTTTTCACGCACCCCTTGTATGGTGGCCAGGTCTTTGATGCGCTCAGCATGAACCGTTGTCAGGATGGAACACAGTGCCAACAGCAGACACAAAAACAACTTGACCAAAAAATGCCCGCCCGAAAATATCCTGCGACCTGACATGAACAT
This sequence comes from Paenalcaligenes sp., assembly GCA_035302065.1. Classification (GTDB taxonomy): domain Bacteria; phylum Pseudomonadota; class Gammaproteobacteria; order Burkholderiales; family Burkholderiaceae_B; genus Paenalcaligenes. The sequence continues at coordinate 7,163 of DATGTB010000109.1, forward strand.
CACCCCTGTCATGAGTTAAAAAGGTGAGATATTGAGGAAAAAGCGTTGCAGCCAACCCATGGTCTGGACTTCGTCCATGACCCCTTTGCTGCGGTATTCAATCCGTGCATCCGCCACTTGGGTCGAGGGCACCGTCCCAGAACCTGAAATGGAGCGCGGGTCAACCACACCTGAAAAACGGATGTACTCGCTGCCCCGATTAATAGCAATCTGCTTTTCTCCGGCAACCTGCAAATTACCATTGGGCAACACACCAATGACCGTTGTCGTCAGAGTACCGGAAAACATATTATCCGCCCGGCTGCTGCCCTGCCCCTGGGCCTGATTATTGCCGCTGATGCCGAAGTTTTGCCGATGTCCCAAATCACTGGGTAGTATTTTGGGCTGTTGTGCCACCTCAAAACCCGCTCCTGCACTGCGATCGGTGCTGGTGGAGACATTTTTGGATGCATTGGTTTTCTCTTCGATGAGAATAGTTACCACATCGCCAATATTACGCGGCCGCCTGTCCTCAAACAGTGGATAGTTACCATAGGCAGTAGGCTGATAGATAGAGCCATTAGCCAGGGCCTGTGGCGGTTCTACTGGCGGCGGCGGAGCCGTCACTGGCCCGGTCACCACGGGTTCGGGCGGCACCATGGCACAAGCACTCAGCAAGCCAACCATAATCAGGCTGGCCAAACGCGCGGGAGAGATAAAATACCGGGCAAAGTACATGTTAATGCCCCTAGATCTGCGTCAGGCGTGCGAGCATCTGATCCGAGGTCTGGACTGCTTTGCTATTCATTTCATAGGCGCGCTGGGTTGTAATCATATTGACCAGCTCCTCGGCGACATTCACATTGGAGGTTTCGGTGTACTCCTGCAGGATCAGGCCAGCACCATCAAGGCCAGGCTGCAAAAAGTTGGCCGGTCCGGAGGCATCGGTCTCTACATAAAGGTTTTCCCCCATGCTTTGCAGCCCCCCTGTATTGACAAAGGTAGTTAACTGTAGCTGTCCCACCTCCACGCTATTGCCCACAGCCCCGGGCTGTGTCACCGAGACAGTACCATCCCGGGAGATCTCAATCTGCAAGGCATTATCCGGGATCATGACAGGCGGCTGCAAAGGATATCCACCCGCGGTAACGAGCTGCCCGTCCTGATCTATTTGCAGGCTGCCATCACGGGTATAGGCAAAGGTGCCATCGGGCATTTCCACCTGAAAATAACCGCGCCCCTGTATCGCCACATCGAGGGCATGCCCGGTGTTAATCAGCCCGCCTTGCGAATGAATGCGCTCAGTGGCGACCGTGCGCACCCCAGTACCCAGTTGCAAACCGGTGGGCAGCTGATTGGCAGCCCCTACCTGCGCTCCTGGCTGTCGTATGGTTTGATACATCAAATCCTCAAATACAGCCCGACTGCGCTTAAAACCAGCGGTATTAACATTGGCCAGGTTATTGGAAATCACATCCATATTGGTTTGTTGTGCTTCCAACCCGGTTTTGGCGATCCAGAGTGAACGTATCATTGCTATTTCTCATCCCTTTATACGGTTGGGCCAGCTCGCTTAATTAACAGAAAGA
>DATGTB010000110.1:0-2857 GCA_035302065.1 Paenalcaligenes sp.
TGGATTTGTCGGCTGCCGTGCGGGCAGAGGTTGAGGAGATCAATCAAAGTCTGCCCGGCAACATGCAGCTGCATATTTCCTATGACAGCTCCGTGTTTATCGAGGAGTCCATTAATTCCGTCTTTAGCACCATCCTGGAGGCCACCCTGTTGGTCACTTTGGTGATTTTGTTTTTCCTGCGAAACCTCCGGGCCAGCATCATCCCCCTGGTCACCATTCCGGTCTCCTTGATCGGCGCCATGGGGCTGATGTATGCCTTTGGGTTTTCCATCAACACGCTGACCTTGTTGGCCATGGTGCTGGCTATCGGGCTGGTGGTGGATGATGCCATTGTGGTGCTGGAAAATATTGTGCGTCACATAGAGCAGGGGATGCCCAGATTCCGGGCTGCCATTCTGGGGATACGGGAGATTACTGGGGCAGTGATTGCCATGACCCTGACCCTGGTGACCGTGTTTGCCCCGCTGGCCTTTGCGACCGGGCGTACAGGTCGGCTGTTTATCGAGTTTGCCCTGACTTTGGCCGGGGCCGTGCTGGTATCCGGCTTTGTGGCCCTCACACTAACCCCCATGATGTGTGCCGTCATGCTCCGTCCGATTGAGCGTCCCGGTCGTATTTATTTGCTTATCGAGCGCTGGTTGCAGGCGCTCACCCGTGGCTATCGCAAAAGCCTGATTCAGGCCCTGCGCTTTCGAGCCGGGGTATTGTTGGCCGGCTTGGGTGTTGCGGCTGCCAGCGCCTATTTGTTTACGATCATTCCCACCGAACTCGCCCCCACCGAGGACCGGGGTGTGATTTTCGGGGTCGTCAGTGCGCCTGAGGGCTCCACCATCAACTACACATTGGAAAGTGTGCAGCAAATTGAAAAGCTATATGAGTCCATACCGGAAATGCAGACCTATCAGGCGGTCATCGGCTTTCCCACCGTGACAGACTCCTTTGCCATCATGCGGTTGAAACACTGGGATGAGCGCGAACGTTCGCAGCAAAGCATCGCCCGTGAATTGCAGCCTCATTTTGCTGCCCTGCCGGGGGTGCGTGCCTTTCCGACCAACCCACCTTCCTTTGGACAGCGGGCAACATCCAAACCGGTACAGTTTGTCATCATGAGTCAGGCACCTTATGCCGAGCTCGCGGAAACCGTGCAGGGATTTACCGAGCGATTGAGCGATTATCCGGGCTTGCAAAATATCGATACTGATTTGCGCCTCAATACCCCGGAGCTGCGGGTGGAAATTGATCGCGACAAGCTGGCCGATGCCGGCATTGCCGTGGATGAGGTTGGCCGCACACTGGAAAGCCTGCTGGGCGGGCGACAGGTGACCCGATTTGAGAGTGATGGTGAACAATACGATGTCATCGTGCAGGTGGCTAAGCAAGCCCGGGCCACCCCTACCGACATCAGCGATATTTTTGTGCGTAACGGGACCGGTGCCATGGTGCCCTTGAGTGGCTTTATCACTGTCGATGAAACCGTCGCCCCTCAATCCCTTAACCACTTTAATCGCCTGCGTGCGGTCATTGTCGAGGGCTCGGTGGCCCCGGGTTATGCCCTGGGTGAGGTGCTGGATCATATGACTGCTGTGGCACAGGAGGTCCTGCCGCCCTCAGTGCAGACCGATCTCGAGGGGCAGTCGCGCGAGTTTCGGGATTCTGCGGGCAGCATGTATTTTGTTTTTGCCATGGCGCTGGTCTTTATTTATCTGGTCATGGCGGCCCAGTTTGAAAGCTGGCGTAATCCTTTCATTATCATGTTGTCAGTGCCCCTATCCATGACCGGAGCTTTATTTGCCCTGTGGATGAGCGGCGGGACCCTGTCCATCTACAGCCAGATTGGGCTGATCACCCTGGTGGGACTGATTACCAAACACGGGATACTTATCGTTGAGTTTGCTACCCAGTTGCGTAATCGGGGCTTGAATGCCTATGGCGCAGTGGTGCGCGCCAGTGAAATGCGTCTGCGGCCTATCCTCATGACCACGGGCGCAATGGTGCTCGGGGTGTTGCCGCTTGTTTATGCGAGTGGAGCCGGCGCGGAAAGTCGTCAGCAAATTGGCTGGGTGCTGGTGGGCGGGCTATTATTTGGTACAGTATTGACCTTATACGTTGTCCCGGCGGCCTACACCTATATTGCCCGTGCCCGCATTCAGCCTGATGAGGAGTAACCATGCGTCAAATCATACTTGATACAGAAACTACCGGATTGAACCCAGATGAGGGGCATCGCATCGTTGAGGTCGGCGCCGTCGAGATTGCCCACCGCAGCCTGACAGGCAATCATTTTCATCACTATGTGAATCCCGGCCGGGATAGTGATCCCGAGGCGCTGGACGTGCATGGTCTGACCACCGAGTTTTTATCGGAATATCCCCCCTTTGAGACAATTGCCGAGGCCTTGATCGAGTTTGTACAAGATGCCGAGGTCATCATTCATAACGCTCCCTTTGATGTGCGCTTTCTCGATGCCGAGTTCGAGCGCTGTGGTTTGCAGCCCTTTGCTACCTACTGCGGCCGGGTAACGGATTCCCTTGCTCACGCGCGAGAGCTGCATCCTGGGAAAAGAAATAATCTGGACGTGCTTTGCGAGCGTTATGAAATATCCAACGCTCATCGCACCCTGCACGGCGCCTTGCTGGATGCAGAGCTGTTGGCAGATGTCTGGCTGGCGATGACTCGTGGACAGGAAAGCCTGATCATGAGTTTTGCCACCGAGGAAAATGAGCAGCAGACTGCCCGCTTCAGTACCGGGGTTGATCCGGCCAAGCTGCCGGTTGTGCGTCCCGATGAGGCAGCGCTTGCGGCCCATGAGGCTTATCTGGAGCAGCTTGAGCAGGAGGCCGGCGGGCCCAGCCTGTGG
>DATGTB010000111.1:0-5889 GCA_035302065.1 Paenalcaligenes sp.
TAATTCAAGTCTTTTTGTACCCGCTCCCAGGCGCGTTCTAGACGCTTGGCTGATACGGGACGGGGGGTTCGCAACTCCTGCGCAAACAAAGAGACGCGCAGCTCCTCAAGCTGCCAGCGGAAAGCCTGTAATGATTCTGGCGCACTGCCCTTGATGCGTTTGCACGTATCCAGATACTTTAACTCTAATGGCGTAATCTCGCTTTGCCAACGTTCATCACGCAGCGGGTCTGTACGTAATTTGTCCAAACGCATATTAATCGCCCGCAAGTACCGTGGATAGTGCTTGAGTTGGGCAAAGGGCGTATCACTTAGAAATTTCTTGTGCATCAGACGGCTTAGCTGAGCATTCATATCCTGACAGGCCCCCTCATACTGCTGGTGATCCTGCAGGTTTTGTTGCACCTCACTCCACAAGGTCAGTATGTCACGCACAAGCTTGACTATTTCCTGGCAAGCCGGATTGAAGTCCTTGCGGGCAGACTGTAACCGGGCCTTGAATTCCTTTTCCGTAGTCGGCCAGGCAGCGGTCAATGCGGCCTGTTCGACTGCCAAATCAATCACTTGCTCAATAAGCTCATCTTGCGTACCCAGAGACCGGAATTGCAGGGCCTGTGGTAACAAGGTTTTTTGCAATTCCCTTTTTTGATAGCGTTCAGCCTCGCGCAGCTGTAATAAAAACAAACGCTTCAGACCCTGCTTGTGTATTTTCCTGGCTTCGGCGGGCTCATCGAGCAAAACAATCTCGCAGGCTGAACCCACATCCTTGAGCGCAGGATAGGCCAGCACTTGTTGTTTTCCTTTGTCCAATTCAATTTCGCTTTGCCATTGTCCGCAAGACCAATCGGTAATCTTTGTCTGCCCAAATAGCGCTTCGATTACATTGTCCTTGCTCGCTGCTGCCTGGAACTTTTGTTGCGCCTGTTTACTAAACTTTTGCTGTAGTGACTGTAGATCACGACCGCCCGCCAAAAAGCGTCCTTCATCATCAACAACATGGATGTTCATGCGCAAATGCGCCGGCAAGTCCTCAGGCTTGAAATCCTCTGCTTGGACCTGCTGACCTTTTTGACGGCGTATATCCTCGCACAAGGCGGCAATCAAATTCTGTTGCGGATCCAACGCCTGCTCAAACCAACGCTGATAAACGCCCTCCGTATAATCGGGGATGGGCACGCAAAGCCGTCGATAACGCAAAGGCAACGAACGCAGCAGCGCCTCTATTTTTTCCTTGAGCATGCCGGGCACGAGCCAGTCGAGCTGCTCGGCACGCAGCTGATTCAAATGCACCAGAGGCACCTTTAATGTCACCCCATCGCGCAACGAGCCAGGCTCAAAATGATAGCTCAGTGGTAGTTGCAACCCATTGACCTGCAGGTGCTTGGGGTAGATGTCTACGCTCACCTCCCGGGCCTGATGTTGCATCAAAAACTCGCGCGTCAAAAACAGGCTTTGCTGCTTGTCTTTGGGCAGTCGACGGTACCAGCGCTCCAACGTTGTGGTCTGATAAACATCGGCCGGAATCTGCTGCTCGTAGAACTCATAAATGAGCTGCTCATCAATGAGAATATCCGGGCGCCGGGAGCGATGCTCGAGGTCTTCTATATCCTTGACCAAGCGTTCATTATGTCTATAAAAATCCAGCCGTGTGCGCAGCTCGCCCAGAACCAAGCCTTGCCGTAAAAAGATCTCGCGAGCCTCCTGCGGGTTGATACGGCCATAATGAACCCGACGTCCCTGATAGATCAGGAGCCCAAAGAGCACGCCACGCTCATCAGCCACCACTCGCCCGCCCCGTTTTTCCCAACGCGGGGCATTCCACTGCTTGCGAATCAGATGGCGTGCGGCCCGCTCTATCCACTCGGGCTCTATACGGGCCACACAACGGGCAAAGACACGGGTGGTCTGCACAATCTCGCCTGCCAGTACCCAGGCGCTACCGCGTCGACCCAGAGTCGAGCCCGGATGGAGATAAAAACGGATATCACGCGCGCCCTGATAGAGCTGCCCGTCCTCGGTACGATAACCGATATTCGCTAGCAGACCCGTGAGCAGGGCCATGTGGATCTGCTCATACGTGGCTTTTGATTGGTTCAAGCGCCACTTTTGCTCACGTACCAATGTACTCAGTTGTTTATAGACCTCACGCCACTCCCGAAAGCGACGCACAGATAACATCTGTTCACGTAACCGGCGAGCCAACTCACGCCGGGACAAACGACTTTTTATCAGGTCCGCATACCACTGCCACATATTGAGATAGGATAAAAACTCAGAGCGTGAATGGTTAAAACGCTGATGTAGTCTATCTGCCTGCTCCCGGGTTTCCATGGAACGCTCACGTGGATCCTGCACGGATAGCCCTGCAGCGATGACCAACATTTCGGACAAGCAATCAAAACGCTCTGCGGCGATGACCATGCGGCCAATACGTGGGTCCAGAGGCCAGCCTGACAACGTGCGCCCGACCCGGGTGAGCCGACCCCGATCGCTAAGGGCGCCTACCTCCTGCAAAATCTGAAAACCGTCTGCAATGGCACGACCTGCCGGCGGATCCACAAATGGGAAATGCTCTATGTCATGCACCCCCAAGGATTTCAAACGCAGGATTACCGAGGCCAGCGACGAACGCAATATCTCGGGATCGGTAAACTCCGCACGCTGCTCAAAGTCCTCCTCACTGTACAAACGAATGCACACGCCAGGCCCCAAACGCCCGCAACGACCTGCGCGTTGGTTGGCCGAGGCCTGACTGATGCGTTCAATACGCAGCTGTTCAATCTTGTTACGCCAGGAATACCGCTTGATACGTGCCAGGCCAGAATCCACCACAAAACGTATGCCCGGCACGGTCACCGAGGTCTCTGCCACGTTTGTTGCCAGTACAATTCTCCGCGCCTGACCTGCCGGACGAAAGATGCGCTGCTGCTCGGCCTGTCCCAAGCGGGCGTATAACGGCAGGATGTCCACCCCAACCCACTGCTGTCGTCGCAGGTGCTGAGCCGCCTCGCGAATTTCGCGCTCCCCGGGCAGAAACACCAACACATCCCCGCTGCCGTGGCGCCGGCACTCCTCAATGGCATCCACGATGGCATCATTGAGATCCCGCTCTCCCTCATCGCCTTCCTGCTGCTCATCCTCGGTCAATACCGGTCGATAGCGAATCTCCACAGGATAAAGTCGCCCGGTCACATCAATCACGGGCGCCAGCTTGCCATCGATGGCAAAATGCCGAGAGAATTTTTCTGCATCGATGGTGGCCGAGGTAATGATGAGCTTGAGATCCTTTCTTTTTTGCACCAGCTGATGCAAAAAGCCCAACAAAAAATCAATATTCAGACTCCGCTCGTGAGCCTCATCGATGATAATGGTATCGTATTTGCGCAACAGCGGATCACGCTGGGTTTCAGCCAACAAGATACCGTCGGTCATCAGCTTGATGGCAGTATCGTCCCTGCTTTTGTCATCAAAACGGATTTGATAACCAACCCAACGCCCCAAAGGTGTTTGCAACTCATCGGCAATACGTTGTGCGACAGAGGTCGCCGCCATCCGGCGAGGCTGGGTATGACCGATGGCCTTGTCCCGACCGCGACCCAGCTCCAGGCATATTTTGGGAATCTGTGTTGTTTTCCCCGAGCCTGTCTCGCCACTGACTATCACCACTTGATGGTCTTGTATGGCTCTGGCAATATTGTCACGTTTTGCACTGACTGGGAGCTCTTCTGGATAGGTAATCTCAAAAGGCAGTGCTGCTTGTGTTGAATCATGTTGTGCCGCTGTGTGCATGTAATTCATTCACCTGATCTTATCTGTATAATTTTACTAGTGTAATTTACCTTTTTAGCTATCATGAACCAATCCCAGACCCCCGAACTCCGCTCTGCCCAAATACCTCCCGAGGCTGCCCCCGCGCAGTTTGTCCGTTGGTTTCGTGAGGTTGCGCCCTATGTGCACCGCTTTAGGGGCAAAACATTTGTGATTGGTTTTGGAGGTGAGCTGATTAGAGATGGTCATCTTAACACGCTTGTTCCTGACCTATCATTACTGAGTGCATTGGGAATCAAGCTCGTCCTCGTGCACGGTTCGCGCCCCCAGGTGAACGAGCAGCTACGTCTCAAGGGCCTCAACGCCCGCATCGGCCGGCACACTGAACCCACCGACAGCGACGTGCTCGAGTGTGTCAAGGAGGCCGCTGGCGAGATACGTCTGGATATCGAGGCCGCTTTTAGCCAGGGCCTGCCCAATACACCGATGTCGCATGCAAAAATGCGGGTCGTGTCGGGCAATTTTGTCGTGGCCCGCCCCGTGGGGGTGATTGAGGGTGTGGACTATCTACATGCCGGTGCGGTACGCAAAATCGACACTGAGTCAGTACTGCGAACACTCGAGCAGGAGTCTGTCGTGCTGCTTTCCCCACTGGGCTTTTCGCCAACCGGCGAGGCCTTTAGCCTGCATATGGAGGAGCTCGCCCAATACGCAGCCAGTGCTCTGCGCGCTGAAAAACTAATCTATCTCGCGCCTGCCCCTATCGTCGAGCAAAACTGCACCACGCCCATTGACGGGGAGCTCGCACGCGCCGGTGCAGATGCCCTACTCAGCGAGGGCAGGCTGGATGAGGAGTCGCGAATATTTCTGGAAAAGGCCTCCCTGGCGGTCAAGCGTGGCGTGCCCCGGGCGCATATCATCCCCTATGATCTGGATGGTAGCCTGTTACTGGAGATATTTACCCACGATGGGGTTGGCACCATGGTCGTCGAGGATAAACTCGATGATCTGCGCCCGGCCACCCAGGATGATGTAGGGGCCATTTTACAGCTGCTTGAGCCACTGGAGGCTGATGGCACGCTGATTCCACGGGGTCGTGCTACGATCGAGCGGGATGTCGAGACATTTTCCGTATTGGAGCATGACGGCATTATTTATGGCTGCGTCTCCATAATCCCCTATCTGGGCGAGGGCATGGTTGAAATGGCCTGCCTGGTAGTGCATCCTGAGTGGCAAAGCGGGGGTGACGGCGAGCTGCTGCTGCGTCATGCCGAGCAGCGTGCACGTGCCCTGGGAGCGAACAGCATTTTTGTGCTGACAACCCGCACATCACACTGGTTTTTAAAGCGCGGCTTTGTCAAGGGCGTCATATCTGATCTGCCCCGGGCCAAACAAGCCCGCTATAATCCAGCCCGCAATAGTCTGATTTTCATTAAAAGCCTGTAGGGGCTGATTCGCCTTTCAATCTTCAACTTTAAAACAAAGGGTTAAACTGATGACTCGCATGGTTCAATGTGTAAAACTGAAAAAGGAAGCGCCCGGCCTGGATTTCCCGCCCTATCCCGGCGAGCTGGGCGAGCGCATTTGGCGCTCTGTGTCCAAACAGGCCTGGCAAGACTGGGTCATGATTCAGACCCGTCTTGTTAATGAAAACATGCTCAATCTGGCCGACCCGCGTGCGCGCAAGTATCTGACCGAACAAATGGAGCTGTATTTCTTTCACGATGCGGATATTGAGGCCCAGGGCTTTGTCCCGCCCTCGGAGTAAAACTCATAGGTCCTCATCATCGCCGTCCTCTAAGTCAACATCCTGACCGAGGACGGTGCTCACAATATAGCGTAGTCCCGCATGGCGAACATCATCACCACGCACCATATAAATCACCCGCTCAGCCATGTTTTTGGCATGATCACCTATGCGCTCCAATGCCCGGGCAATAAAAATCAAATCAATAGAACGGGAAATCGTGCGTGGATCCTCAATCATATAGGTGATGATATGGCGTAACGAGCCTTTCCACTCCTCATTGACCTCACGATCACTGCGTACTATCTCAGCGGCCAGAACCACATCCTGACGAGCAAAGGCATCGAGCGCCCGGTTGATCATGTGAACCACCGA
>DATGTB010000112.1:0-8088 GCA_035302065.1 Paenalcaligenes sp.
TACCCAGGCTTGGTTACCCAAAAACGCAGTCATCATTAACAAGCGCGCCTATGATCGGCTCAGCGATGAGGACAAACAGGCCCTGCACAAGGCCGCCGAGATTGCCGAGCAAGACGGTTGGGCCTTATCCGAAAAAATGACCGCTTGGTATCTGGAGCAGTTGGCAGAAAATGGCATGGAGGTACTCGAACCTAGCGATGAGCTGATGCAAGGACTGAACAAGGTCGGGGAAATCATGCTTGCTGACTGGATCAATGATGCCGGCGATGAAGGTGCGACCATCATTGAGACCTTCCAAGAGTTACAACAACAATAAACATTTTCGCCATGCGACGCTTTTTAGATGGTTTGTATTTAACGGCTGGGGTGTTGGCAGCTCTGTGCATGATCGGAGTTTTAGTCGCCATCACGACCTCCATTGTCGTGCGTCAGATTGGCGTGCATATCGGAGGGCTCAATGCCTACGCTGGCTATTGGATGGCTGGCGCCGGTTTTTTGGCCCTCGCCCATACCCTGACCCGGGGTGAGCATATCCGGGTCAGTTTATTGCTCTCTGCCCTCCCCTCCAAAGGGAGTCGCTGGCTCGATATTTTTGCGCTCATTGTCGGTTGCCTCATTGCAGCTAATTTATGCTGGTTTAGTTTTAGCTTGGTATATGACTCCTATATTTTTAATGATGTGTCTACCAGTGATGACGCCACCCCGCTTTGGATACCTCAAATCAGCATGGCAGCAGGGACATTAATATTTTTTATCGCCTTTATTGATATTACGATACAGCGTATCCAAGGCAAGGAAATCTTTGGTTCAGACGATCCAGAGATACAGCAATATGAGTGAAACCTTAGTAATTACCATGCTGGTAGTATCCATTTTTGGATTGCTGGCCAGTGGCGTCTGGGTTGGGCTGACCCTGGCAGGCACTGCCTGGTTAGGCATGCAGCTATTTTCTCCACGTCCGGCAGGAGATGCCATGGCGATTACCATATGGGGGGCCGCCTCGAGCTGGACCCTCACCGCCTTGCCTCTTTTCTTGTGGATGGGTGAGATTCTGTTTCGCTCCCGTCTGTCGCGGGATCTGTTCAGTGGACTAGCCCCCTGGTTTGAAAACATTCCGGGCCGTATGCTGCATACCAATGTAGTTGGGAGCGCTATTTTTGCAGCTGTATCTGGCTCCTCGGCAGCAACCTGCGTTACCATTGGCAAGATGACCATCCCCGAGCTTGATAAACGCGGCTATCCTCGCGATCTGACCATTGGCACCCTCTCTGGAGCCAGCACCTTGGGCTTGCTCATCCCCCCTTCCATCATCATGATTGTCTATGGGGTTGCCTCGGATACCTCCATCTCCAGGCTCTTTATGGCGGGTGTATTTCCCGGCCTTATGCTCGCTGGCTTGTTCATGGCTTATATCGCCATTTGGGCCTTGCTCAACCCGGACAAGATTCCCAAAACCACTCAACGCATGAGTTTTGGACAAAAACTCTATGCTTCCCGCTACCTTATCCCTGTGATGATCCTCATTGCGCTGGTTTTAGGTTCTATTTATACCGGTTTTGCCACTGCGACCGAGGCCGCGGCGGTGGGGGTAATCGGAGCGCTCGTATTATCACTATTTCAGCGCACCCTCAGTTGGCAGGTATTCAGTCAGTCACTGATGAGTGCGACTCGTCTGTACTGCATGATTGCACTCATTTTGGCCGGAGCACAGTTTTTAACCCTTGCCATGGGCTATATCGGTTTGCCACGTGCGTTGGCAGAGTGGATTGCTTCGCTCGGTTTATCCCAGTTTCAGTTGGTTTTGGCGCTGATGGTGTTTTTTATCATTCTGGGTTGTTTTCTGGATGGTATTTCTGCGGTCGTACTTACGATGGGTATTTTGCTGCCTACCGTTACCGCAGCAGGTATTGATTTGGTCTGGTTTGGTATCTTTTTGGTGTTTGTCATTGAAATGGCCCAGATCACGCCACCGGTAGGTTTTAACCTCTTTGTTCTGTCCAGCATGACAAAGACCGAGCTCCCCTACTTGGCTCGAGTCTCATTCCCCATGTTTTTGATTATGGTTGTGGGTGTATTTTTGCTCTACTTTTTCCCTGAAATCGCCATTTGGCTGCCCCAAAATATGCGGTAAGGTCTATATCAGGATTTAACGGTTGGGTGCTATTGCATGTAGACGATGAATATGGGTTTTCATCGTAGGGGACGGCTGCTCAGTCTGCACAAGGCAGCTGCGGTCAGGAACTATCCTAACGCCAGGACAAATCAGCCCAAAATTAACCAGGTCGCGGCCGCGGCTACATCGAGGCTCATTTCGAAGCAATGGTCGAGCTCTGGCTGCATGCGCACCCATAAATAGCACCAGTAAGGCCACGGCAACAGATACCATGGACATATAGAAAACCGCAATGAGGACGGACAGGTGATATTAATGTATTCACAACGTATTAATAAACATGCATAGTCCCCAACGGGTATAATCAAAAGTATCTATTCACCGGCTTTACGCTCAAAAAGCTTATGACTCAGTCAAATCGTCCCAATCTGCCACAGCTGGTCCACAGCGCTCGGGCTACCGTTTCTCAACAGCTCGATAATTTATTGCAGCAGGCCGGTTTGAGCTTGTCTCAATGGCAGGTATTGTCTTTATTCGAGAAATCAAGAGAAATTGATTTTCATGCCTTACAGCAAACTGCAGGCAAACTTGCGCAGGGGCTTAGCCCTGCCCTGGATGCTTTGGAAAAGGCCGGGCTCATTGAATATCGTGGGGATCAAGGTGATGAGACTATCTACCTCACAGCGCGAGGACATTTTATCTTGCAGCGTTTTAATCCCAAAATTGCATTCTTATATGGCCAAATCGAAAGACGAAGGCAACACCCGGCGCTCAAGTCTGCTTACCAGTCGTTGGCCAATCTGATAACGCCTCGAGATAAATAGCCCGTCCAACGTTTAACTTCACCTGCTTTTCTATGACTTCAATAACAAATTCACAAAATAACCCTCCTCCTAGTAAAAACACTTCCAAAGCTGACCCGCATCGCTGGCGTATTCTTTTTGTACTGCTGGCTGCCATTTTTCTGACCCTGATGAGTGTAAGCGTCGTTAATGTGGCACTGGCTGCCATACAGAAAGGGCTGGGAGCCAGTCATGCGGACATCCAGTGGGTGCTCTCTGGTTATGCGCTGGCCTTTGGAGTGATATTGGTCAGTGCCGGCCGAGCCGGTGACCTCATGGGCCGTGGTGGGTTGTTTATCGCTGGAGTGGCTTTGTTTACCCTGGCATCGATTGCCGCTGGACTAGCCCCTGATGCCAATTGGCTCAATGCGGCTCGGGTACTGCAGGGGATCGGTGCCGGGCTGGTAAACCCACAAGGCATTGGCATGATACAGCAGTATTTTAGTGGAGCAGAGCGTGGCCGAGCCTTTGGATTTCTGGGTACTTCGGTGGGTATCTCCGTTGCCATCGGCCCGGCCATGAGCGGTTTGCTAATAGAGATGGGTGGCATGGATGTTGGTTGGCGCCTGACTTTTTTGATCAACGTACCCATTGGTCTGCTCACCATTTTTTTGGCATATAAATGGTTCCCGCGGCCGCTTATCCATCGGCCCAAAGTGCAAACCCAGCGTGGGGGGCTGAGTTCTTTGGATCCAGTGGGAGCACTTTTGCTGGGCTTTGCGGTGTTGGCTTTGTTATTTCCCTTTGTTGAGTCCGGTCGTTCGGCTTTATTGTGGCTGCTGTTGCCCCTGAGTTTTGTTCTGCTGTATTTATGGGTGTTATGGGAAAGGTTTTATACCCGCAAAGGTTTTAGCCCTATGGTGGATCTATCTATTTTTGATATTTCCAGCTTTAGAAATGGCATCACAATCATGGCCTTGTATTTTCTGGGCATGACCAGCGTGTGGGTACTCATCCCATTATTTGTGCAACTCGGGATTGGCTTTACCGCCTTTGAGGCCGGTTTGATTGGTATCCCCTCGGCACTTTGCTCAGCCTATGCCTCTAATTGGGCGGGTCGACATTTACATCGTTTTGGACGCTCGCTGGTGATTACTGGCCAGATTTTTGCCTTGATTGGTATTTTTGGCTGTGTCCTTATTATCTTGCTACATCAATTTTTTGATATCAATATTTGGTGGCTGCTGCTCACGCTGGGGATATTTGGTATTGGACAGGGAGCGACCATTAGCCCCAATCAGGCATTAACCTTGGCGGAGGTACCCATCGAGTACGCAGGCAGCTCCGGGGCGTTGATGCAAACCGGTCAGCGTATCGGCACCTCTGTAGGCATTGCCATCATTACTGCCATAGTGTTTTTACTCCAGCCCCTGACCTCCTGGTACACGGCAGTCGTGGTGGGCTTTATCGCCATATTTTTAATATTATTCATATCATTGCTTTTTGCCATCAAAGATTTGCGCGATCGTCGAAGATTCTAAATTGAAATGGGTATAAGACCCTAAAGATTTATTTGTTACAGGCATGATATCTTATCTATGCGAACGCTTTACTTTCATTATTTTGCGCACGTTGAGCTGCGCGAGGAGATCCATCATGTCTTTCATAGCACCAGGCATTTGGCGCACTTTGTACGGCGCTAGTGCCCTCGCCTTCTTGATGGCAGGCACACACTATGCTAGCGCGGAAACCATCAAACGTGGCAATAAAACCTATCAGGTGGTGGGCGCCGTGTCAGCAGATTTGGATGATAAAAAGCAGCAATGGGTGGTCGTGGATAGCCATCTCGTACCTGGTTTAGGCGGTAGTGCCTACTGGGAGCTGGACACATTAGAAATCCCCAGCCAAGAAGAAATCATGGAGCAAATGCGGGAGGTCTTGGTCCGCGGCGATGTCAGCAGCGAGCAAAAGCAACAACTGGAAATGGCCATGCAGATGATGGAGCAGTTTGGCCCCATGTTCGAGGGCATGATGGAGATGGGCATGCTCGGTGATGAGGACTCGCAGCAGCTCAGCATCCATATCTCGGCTTTTGATCCCGACCAAAAGGAGTTTCTCAATGAGGGCGTCTTTAGGCTTAACGTCGAATTGCCGCCTGATGCTTTTGATGCAGGTGGTGAGGTGACGTCCAGCGGCGTGGATCTACACTATATTGTCAAGGGGGGCAATAGCCTCTTTTTGCCTGAGCTGGCTTATTGGAGTGATGAAACTGATGCGCCCGCTGAGGTGACCTTTACCTCCTTTACCTTTAATGATGATGGCACAGCGCACGCACAGGGCCATTTCTCTGCTAAATTATGTCGCTGGGAAAAGAGCAAGATGATGCAGGGTCTAGATACTTCGGACTGCAAGACCATTCGCGGTGGCTTTGATACCCAGTTGGTCGAGTTCAAGGAGTCACCTTCTTCCTGACATGGATATAATAAAAAAAGGGGGATAGTAATTACCCCCCCAAGCGCTTGGCAACCATGTTTACGGTTGCGCTGTGAGATCTTCTGTCTGCTCATCAAACCAAGGCGTTGCTGCCATGTCGATACCTTCGATTTCACTGTTCTGCAATAGGGTTTCCATAAAGGCCCGACCGGCCTCAACCCAGTGTTTTTTTTCTTGTGCCTGCTGCAAATGTGCTCGCACAGACTCGTACGGCAGTGGCTGCCCAAGGGCACGCTCATCGAGACGCACCAGATGATAGCCATAACGCGTTTGAGTAGGAGCGCTGATCTCTCCCACCTCAAGCTGCCGTAAAATGGCCTCAAATTCAGGTACGACATCTCCTGAGGAGATCTGACCCATGAGCCCGCCCTGGGCTGCTGAAGGACAGTCGCTGTATTCCTTGGCGAGCTGGGCAAAGCGATTGGGCTGCTGGGCCAGCTGTTGACGAGCAATTTGCGCTTTTTTTAATGCCTCGGTACGCGCTATGCTGTCATCGGGCGGAGCCACAAATAAAATATGGGCAGCTTCATATAGTGACGGACCTCGATACTGCTCGGCATGTTGTTCATAATGCGCACGTAACTGAGCCTCATCAATATCTGCGGCAGGGATAACGAGCTCAAAGAGCTGACGGATTAGTGCCTCCTCTTCGGTTTCCCACATGCCAGGCTCCAGTTCCATGGGCTCTGCCTCAATATTGCGCTGGCGGGCTTGCTGTAAAAAAAGACTGCGCCAAACTAATGCCTGGGCTGCTGCTTGCCACGCCCAGCCCGGTTTACCACCGGGCATGGGGTGATTTTGTGCCTCTTGGGCAATGTCCTGCTGCTCGATTAACTGTCCATTGACCGTGATGGGTCGTGTGTGTGTAGGGGGTGCTTCATTTTGCCCCTGAAAAGACCCTATCAGGCCTGCACTGCGTTTTTGGCTTGCTTGACCGGCCGGATGGATGGGGATTACTTTCATGATTCACACCTTCCTTTATTGACGGCTCATTGGCTTTAAACCACTACGCGCGGCCTTGGCATCGCGGCGGGTACGGACCACCTGATAGCCCGGACGCCAGACAAAGCGTATGGGTACTGAAAATATATGTACCAGACGGGTAAAAGGCACGGCAATAAATATCACCAGTCCTAACAGGATATGCAGTTTAAAAAGAATATTTACCCCCTCCAGATACTGCGCAGCATTGGGCTGGAAGTAGATGATGCCTTGTGCCCAACGCATCAATTTCACCATTTCATCACCACTGAGGTGATTCATGGAAACAAAGATCGTACCCAAACCCAGAATCAGCTGAATGATCAGGACAATGAGGACAAAATTATCGCCAAAGCTCGAATTGGCCTTGATGCGAGGATCACCCAGGCGGCGCTGTAACAGGATTAACCCACCGATAAGCGCCATAACCCCGGCAATGCCCCCGACAGTCATGGCCATGACCTGTTTGGTCTCATGGCTGATACCGAGCCAGCCATAAACCGGCAAAGGCACCAGCAGACCGAATAAATGGCCGAAAAATATCACCAGCACCCCAACATGAAAAAGCACTGATCCAATCACAAACTGACGGGTTCGCAGCATTTGACTGGATTTACTTTTCCACGAAAAAGGATCGCTTTCATAGCGAACGATGCTGCCCACAATCATGATTGTGAGTGCAAGGTAGGGAAAGATTCCAAAAAGAAAATTAGACATCGCTGCCCCCTTTTTGTGGTTGCGCCTTTACTGAACGTTGAATATGGATGGGGAACTCGGCCGCAGGATTATCTGTAAAGGCTGGGTCGGCCAGTTGTGCGCGCAACATTTGTTCTGCAGCCCCCAAGTCTGCTGCTACGGGACGACCTGACAACAAGCCGGCACAGGAATCCATGGACTCGGGCCCAAAAGTGACTGCAGTTTCCTCCCATACTGCGTCAAGGGCCTGCAAGTCCTCGGGATCGTCGAGTTTTTCAGCCATGAGCGCGGCTGCCTCACTATCATGCTGATCCACCCCGGCCATGGTGACCAGGCTTTGCAGTACCGCAGCATAGGGAGTCTCCCGACGCTGCAGACGATCGGCCAGTGCCAACAAGATAGCCCCGGCATCTTGCAGTAGAGCACGTGCCTCGTCCTGCGGGCGGGTGGATAAAAACTCCAGTAGCACAGGCAGGTGATCAGGCAGCTCACTACTGCTTAAGTCAAAACCTGCTGCCTGATAGGTATGAAGCAAGTCCACCATGGCACTGCCCCTGTCCCTGCTTTCACCATGAACGTGCTCGAAGAGATTCAGGGACAAGGAGCGAGAACGATCAAAGAGCAGCACGTAGTTTTCCTCAAGCTCATAAATGTCCAGCTGTTCGATTTGATCGAGCAGCTTGCCCAGGGCCTCTTTGTTGCGCTCATTAATTAATGGCTCAGCCTGGACGATGGAACGAATATCGGTGATGGCCTCCTGTAGCTCAACGGTGGGATAACAGAGGAGCACTGAAAAAACCTTGAGTATTCTCATGATAAAAACTCCTGCGTTGTGCGGAATTTGCGACTGCCAAACAAACGCTGTCCGGAAGAGCCCGCTGAACACTGATTTCCATCAGTAAAACCACAGCCGTGCTGGATATCATAAGCATCCTCGACCAGCTCCCGGTGCGTAGTAGGAATCACAAACCGGTCTTCATAGTTGGCAATGGCCATGAGCTGATACATCTCGTCGATTTGCTC
>DATGTB010000113.1:0-4318 GCA_035302065.1 Paenalcaligenes sp.
GGGGGTTGTTCATGATAATGCAATCGCCTCTCAGGCGCTTAAATTTTCAAGTCAGTATCGGTAAAATCAACGGGGGGCAAAAAGCCCAAGACGCCATCATACAGGCATTCAAACCAAAGGATAAAAAATGCGTGCATCTGATAGTGCCTCTGTCGTAACAGCACAGCGCTTTTTGGGCGTTATGCTTTTTCTGGGGTTATGGTGGGGTAGTGCTGCAGTCTGGGCGCAGTCACTGCCGGCCAGCTTGCAAACCGCCTGGCAAAAAACCGGTCTGCCGGAGTCTGCCCTGTCCCTGGTGGTCCAGGAGCTGGACGGGCCGGAGCTGATTTCAATCAACCCCAACACCCCGCGTAACCCGGCCTCGGTAATGAAGCTGGTTACGACCTGGGCGGCCTTGCTCGGGCTCGGGCCCGAATATCGCTGGCGTACTGGTTTATATGCCGAGAATTTTAGCGTCGATGCCCAGGGTAGCCTGAAGGGCCCATTGTATATCAAGGCTGCGGGGGACCCGGTGTTTTCTATTGAGGATCTTTGGTCCCTGTTGCGCAATCTGCGTTTGCGAGGGGTCAAGAACTTATCGGAGGTGGTGATTGACCGCTCAGTATTTGGGTCGGTCAGTGTGGATACTTATGCATTTGATGGTGCGGGGGATCGTCCCTATAACGCCAGTCCGGATGCCATGGTTGTTGGCTTGGGTGCTGCACGGCTGGTGTTTCAGCCCGATAAAAAAAATAAGCAATGGATCGCCTTTATTGACCCGCCCTTACCTGGCGTGCGTATTGATAATCAACTTAAATGGTCTAATCAGCAGTGTCCGGGGGTGCCAGCCGTGCAAACTCAGGTACAGCCTTCCGGGGGCGGTTTAACCCTGGTGGCCAGCGGGCAGGCTGCGGGTTCTTGTGGGGAGTTTTCTCTCTATCGGCTGGCCCTCAAACAGCCAGAATTTTTTGAAGCCGTGTTTCGCATGCTTTGGCGTGAGCTTGGAGGCACTTTGGCACGCGGTTTTCGTGCCGGCCAGTTACCGGCGCATGCGGATTTGATTGTTTGGCATGACTCTGTGCCTTTGGGTGATGTGATTCGCCTGGTCAATAAGCAAAGCAATAATCTCATGGCCAACCATTTGTTACTGAGCCTGGGCACCCTGGCCGTTAGCAAGGGGGCGCAAAATCAGCATGGGGCCTCCATGGCCATCCGGTTATTGAATAATGAGGGGATCAATACAACGGGCTGGGAAATCGATAATGGTTCAGGTTTGTCCCGTACTGCGGCGGTGACCGCTGCTGGTTTGGCGGGTATGTTACAGTCCGCCTGGCGCTCCAATCTCATGCCGGAGTTCATGTCATCGATGGCGATATCCGGGGTGGATGGTACGGTACGTCGCCGGATGCGTGATGACGGCGTGCGTGGGCAGGCTCATCTCAAGACGGGCACTTTGCGAGATGCACGAGCCCTTGCCGGCTATGTGCTGGGCCAAAGCGGACGGCGCTATGCGCTGGTGTCCATCGTCAATCATGCGCAATCTGCAGCCATCCGGCCTTTTAATGACGCCTTAATAGAATGGTTGGCAGAGCAATGATTTTGTTTGGATTATTATTTATTTACGCGCCCAGGGGTGCGCGGGGGGAATAAGATGGCAGTACATGAAATACGACACCCGTTGATTCGTCACAAGTTGGGATTGATGCGCAAGGCAGACTTGAGTACAAAGAATTTTCGTGAAATGTCGCAGGAGGTTGCCGCCTTGCTGACCTATGAGGCGACCCAGGATTTGCCCTTGATGGCCACTGAAGTCACGGGTTGGTGTGGTGAGGTGGCGGTTGAGAAGCTGGCCGGCAAAAAGGTGACCGTGGTACCGATTTTGCGTGCCGGGATTGGCATGCTGGACGGGGTCCTGAGTCTGATTCCCGGGGCCAAGGTGTCTGTCATTGGTATTGCTCGCAACGAAGAGACCTTTGAGGCGCATACCTATCTGGAGCGTCTGGTGGGCGAGTTGGATCAGCGCTGGGCCTTGATTATCGACCCGATGCTGGCCACGGGCGGCTCCATGGTGGCAACCATTGACCTGCTCAAGGCTGCGGGTTGTAAAACCATTCGTGCCCTGGTGTTGGTAGCGGCGCCTGAGGGCATAGAAAAAGTGCAGGCAAAACACCCGGATGTAGATATTTATACCGCATCCATCGATAGCCATCTGGATGCAAATAATTACATTGTGCCCGGACTCGGGGATGCAGGAGATCGGATTTTTGGGACGCGTCAAAAAGGGGTGGAGTAAAGCGGCAGTATTGTTTTATTTTGTTAATTGCTTCACAATTTTTTGCCAAATACAGGGTAAAAAAACGGTTCAGGCAGGGAAAATAAGTTAGCATAGTGACTATGCTTTTGTGTTCCGCCTGATTATTACCACTATTTAGGAGCCATACTATGGTAGATAAGGACAATATTCGCAAGTTCGAAGAGGAGTTCATCAAGGATGTCAAAAAGAACCTGGATGAGGCCGAAAAACTTCTGAAGGAGGCGGCTGACAGCACCGGCGCCAAGGCGAACGAAATCCGCGAAAAGGCCATGCGCCGTCTGCAACAGTCACGTGAGGCTTTGCTGGATACGCAGGAGACGCTTGCACGCCGTGGCCGGCAAGCTATCCGGGCTACGGATGATTACGTCCACGATAAGCCCTGGCAGGCCATCGGTCTGGCAGGTGCCATTGGTCTGTTGCTGGGGGTGCTCCTAAGCCGTCGTTAATCGGCCCATGACCCAAGGCTCTGCGATTCTGTCAGAGCCTTTTTTTACTGTGTAATACTAAAAGGTAATTATGTCGCTGCGACAAAAAGTAGGCGCATGGGCGAGCACCCTGCTGTCCATCATGGTCACCCGGGTCGAACTTTTTGCCCTTGAAGCAAGTGAGGAAAAAAACGAACTCATGAAGATGCTGGTCTGGGTGGGCGGAGCCATGTTCTTTGCCGCCCTGGCCTTCATTGTCCTGACCTTGCTGGTGATTTTGCTCTTTTGGCCCACGCAGTGGCGTTACTGGGCGTTTGCTGTGGTAATCCTGGTTTACGCAGGGCTGGGAATTTATTTTGCCCGTAAACTCATCCGGCGCCTGTTCTATGGGCCGCTCCCGTTTCAGGCAACGCTTGAAGAGCTGCGCAAGGATTTGCAGCTCGTGCAACAACTCTATGACAAGGATGAGCCGTCGGCCTCCCCTGCAGACGCACAGGCGCCTAATGATGGTGTTGACATTACAACGAGGAATAAATGAAAACAGCAGCAGATATTAAGCTAGAGCGGGCGGTGCGGCTGGAATTGTTGCGCATGCGGTCAACGCTGCAGCGCGAGGAGTTCGCCCAGCTTAGCTGTGCGCTGGTCGAAAGCGCCCGGCCCAGAAACTGGGCAGGCCGGTTGGTGGGTACGGGCCTGAGACCGTTGATGAGTTTGCGCTGGGGTCGTAGTTTGTGGGGGTTTCACCAGCGCTATGAGCTCTTGATTTCCAGCGCCTGGCTTTTGGCGACCAGTTTGCGCGGGCGCAGTCTGCGCTGGCCCACGGTGGGATTGCTGGGTTTAAGGCTGATACGCTTCGGTTTGCAAAGACGTCAGGACCGTCAGCGCCAGACGCATCTGGCGCCAGCCTCAGCTGAGCACCCAGAGCTCAAATCATAAGCCCAGCGCCTCATACAGGGCATCGGCCCGCTGTTGCACGGCCTTGTCCATTTTTATGATGCGACCCCATTCCCGCTGAGTCTCGCCGGGCCATTTGTTGGTTGCATCCAGGCCCATCTTGCCGCCCAGTCCTGAGACAGGTGAGGCAAAGTCCAGATAGTCGATGGGGGTATTATCCACCAGGGTGGTATCACGCACTGGATCCATGCGGGTCGTGATGGCCCAGATCACCTCTTTCCAGTCCCGGATATCAATATCGTCGTCGACGACCACGATGAACTTGGTGTACATGAATTGGCGCAGGATACTCCATATCCCGAACATCACCCGCTTGGCATGGCCAGCATATTGTTTCTTGATGGAAACGACTGCCATGCGGTAGCTACAACCTTCGGGAGGTAAATAAAAGTCCGTGATCTCGGGCAGCTGTCGCTGCAGCAAGGGCACAAACACCTCGTTGAGCGCAAGCCCCAAAATGGCGGGCTCATCTGGGGGCTTGCCCGTGTAGGTACTGTGGTAGATTGGGTTTTGGCGCATGGTGATGCGCTCGACAGTAAAGACCGGGAACCACTCCTGTTCATTGTAATAACCGGTATGGTCCCCGTATGGGCCTTCGAGGGCTAATTCATAGTCTGATTGGGGCATTGGTGGTGCATTGTCATCC
>DATGTB010000114.1:0-18674 GCA_035302065.1 Paenalcaligenes sp.
ACGATATGGTCATCCTTGGAGGCATAAATATAGGCTGGCATATCGAGCACGCTGAAATCAATGGGGGTACCGTCGACCTGGACCTGACCGGGGACAACCAGGTTATTTTCCAGATACGTGTTTCTAAAGTACCAAGTGAAAAATGGTCCTGGCAAATTGGTGCCATCACTATTCCAGTACAAAATATCAAATGCGGGCGGGGTTTCCCCCTCGAGATAATTACTGGTCACATAATTCCATACAAGCTCTGAAGGCCGCAGCATGGAAAAAGTATTAGCTAGCTGCTGGGCACTCATCAATCGCCCACCGGCCAGCTGCCACTCAAAGCTCTGGGTGGACCACTCATCAACAAATACCTTGAGCACGCCGACATCATGAAAATCCAGCATGCTGGTCAAAAGCGTCATGCTATGTGCCAGCTCTGAACCGCGGGCTGCGGCAATGCTCAAGGCCGAGGCCAACAACGTCCCGCCCACACAAAAACCCAGGGTATTGACCGCTTTTTGCTCACTGACCTCCTGCACTACCTGGAGCGCCTTTAACACCCCATGCTCCAGATAATCACCCCAGGTCGCCTGCAAGATACCATCATCATCCTCCGGCATGGGGTTACGCCAGGACACCAAATACACTGTATGGCCTTGCTCTACGGCATAACGCACGAAAGAGTTTTCGGGCTGCAGATCCAAAATATAGTATTTGTTGATGCAAGGCGGCACCATGAGTAATGGCCTTTCATAAACTTCTTTGGTGCTCGGACGGTACTGTATCAACTGGAACAGCTCGTTTTGAAAAATGACGGCGCCAGGGGTGATGGCCACATTTTCGCCAACTGTAAAGGCCTGTTCATCTACCTGGGTCAAGCGCCCCTTTTGCAGATCCTCCATCAGATTCTGCACTCCTTTGAACAAGGAAAGCCCCTGGCTGTGCATGAATTTTTGTAGTGCCTCAGGGTTGGTTGCCAAGAAATTGGCAGGAGACCATAATTCGGCCCATTGCATGGCATAAAATGCCAGGCGCTCCTGGATGGCGGGACTTTTGGTAGTGATATGGGCCAACTGTTGCAACGTATCTGCATAAAGCGCCCAGGCATGAGCCTGAAATAGGGATAACGGGTTTTGTGCCCAGGCCTCGGAACGGAAACGACGGTGTCTGAGTGGCTGTAACTCGCCGTTTTGCGACTTGAGGCAAAGCTCGCTCCAGCGTTGTAAAAAATCCTGCTGTATTTTTTGTGCAGCCTGCACGTCAATCAGCGGCTCCAAACTTTCTGAATGCATAGTTTTTTGATTCACTTGAATACCTTTAGAAACCTTTATTTATTGTTTCATAGATCGTCGATGGAATCGGCCTGGCTGTCAATGATTGAAAATGCTTAGGTAGTACTACTGAGCCAGGCTACGGTTGCCATTCGACCCGTGATGCCATCCCGCCGATAGGAATAAAACTGTTCTGCCTGCGTAAAAGTACACAACTGACTTTGCTCAACCTGTATCCTTGCTGCGAAACTGCGCTCCAAACGCATTTGCGCTAACCCGGCCAGATCAGCGTGCCATTTTTTTTCGTCTGCAGTGGAATCAGGCTGCAATACAAAATGCTGTCGATCCTGTGGCGCATCCTGCACAAAGGCATCATAAACCTCCTGCCCCACCTCAAAATGCTGCGCTCCTATGGCCGGACCAACCCAGGCAAACCAGTGTTCAGACTGGCAATATCGTTGCAGCTGCCTGGCCAACTGCGCTATCACCCCGGCGGCCAACCCACGCCAGCCTGCATGCGCCACGCCCAAAATACTATTGTCCGCATCGGTGACTACGATGGGTAGACAATCAGCAGTCAAGATGGCCAACACACAATCAGTATCCCGGGTAAAAGCTGCGTCTGCTGTTAGCAACACGGCTGGGTCAGAGGTGTTTTTCCTGAATTGTACCACCTCGGTGCCATGGACCTGCTGCAACCAATGAGGTGGAGCCGGCAAATACTCCTGCAAACGCATGCGGTTACGGCTCACAGCCTGGGCATCATCACCACAGTGCGCCCCCAAATTCCAGCTCGCCCAGGGCCCTGTGCTCATGCCAGATTGGCGGGTGGTCGTAAAATATCGCAGCCGCTCACCCTGACTGCCCTGCACAAACGGGGCAAAGGTATGGGTGCTGAGGTTGGTGCTGTTCACTGGCGCTCCTCGTTATCCCACATGATATGGGCACATAACGCCCGGTAATCTTGTGGTGGTGGACACTCAAAAAAAAGCTCTCTACCCGTTTCGGGCTCATTGAAAGCCAAGGCATGAGCATGCAACATCTGCCTGGGTGTCTGTGCAGTGGTCAAACCACCGTACAAACCATCTCCCAAAATAGGATGAGATTGACTGCCCAGATGTACACGTATCTGATGAGTACGTCCGGTATGTAACATACATTCTACCTCAGAGACACGATGCTGTTCATCGATGAGGCCTGTACGCAAGCGCCTGAAATCGGTGCGGGCATCGCGTGCCCCGGGCACATCACGGGCGGCCATGCGTACAGCGACTCTGGGATCACGTATCACAGGGATTTGAATCCTGCCCTCAGTTGGCAAAACACCTACACACAAGGCTCGATAAGCTCGTTGCACACTACGGTTTTTTAATTGCTGTCCAAGATGTACCTGAGCACTGGGGGTTCGAGCGACCATTAATAGGCCGGAGGTATCTTTATCCAGCCGGTGCACGATACCTGCCCGCTCCAGATGCACCAATTCAGGATAATGAAATAACAAGGCGTTGAGTAAAGTACCACTCCAGTTACCTGCCCCAGGGTGAGTCACCAAACCAGCTGGTTTGTTTACCACCAGCAATTGTTCTGATTCATAGACAACATCCAGTGGCATGTCCTGCGGTTTGTCTGCAAGCTCCTCGGGCGTGGGCTGTACCCACACATGAATAATATCGTCAGCTTGTAATTTTTGTCTGGGGCGGGTCGGACGACCATTCAAATGCACAGCCTGCTGATTTATCCACTCCTGAATGCGCGCTCGCGAATATTGCTTTAACATGGTAGCGAGGTATTTATCCAGACGCTCTGCCTGAGCCTGCCTGGTTACCAAAAACTCATATGTGGGCGCGTTCCGTTCCATACCTATTTCTAAAGGCTATAATCGCTTAAAATGTCCGTTTAGCTTACCGCATCACAAGGAATGCCTCAGTGAACAGTTTAAACCATCTTTCTTGTCTAAATTCCATGAAAAATAATTGGCTGCGCATCAGCGCACTTTGTCTAGCCCTTTTGCTCGCAGCCTGCGGCACCTTCGAGCCAGAAAAGGACCCCACTACCGGCTGGACTGCTGAGCAACTTTATAAGGATGCCCGTGCCGAGATGGAGGCCGGCAATTGGAATAATGCGCGTGAGCGCCTGGAGAGCATTGAGGCGCGCTATCCCTTTGGCATACAAGCCCAGCAGGCGCTAATTGATCAGGCCTATGTCAACTGGAAAGATGATGAGCCCGAGCAGGCGCTAGCGGCTATTGAACGCTTTCAGCGGCAATACCCAAATCACCCTGGCAGTGACTATATGCTGTATCTCAAAGGGCTCATCACCTTTACCCCGCCAAGCGCTTTTCTGGCACATATCACCCGCCAGGAACCCAGTGAGCGGGACCCAAAAGGCTTGCGCGAGTCCTATGATGCCTTTAATGAGCTCATTACCCTATATCCTGATAGCCGCTATGCACACGACGCCAAATTGCGCATGACCTGGTTGGTCAATACCATCGCAGAAAACGAGCTTAATGTTGCGCAGTACTATTACGAGCGGGGCGCCTATGTGGCAGCCATCAATCGCGCACAGCGGGTCATTACGGATTTCGAGGGGGTTCCTGCCGCAGAAAAGGCGCTCTACATCATGGTTCTTTCCTATGACAAGCTCGGCCAGGATGAGCTGCGAGATACCACTCAGCGTGTACTGGACGAAAACTTTCCCAATTCTATCTATTACGAGCAGGGATTGCGTGCGCCCAAAAGCTGGTGGAATCCCCTGCATTGGTTATAACGCGACTTTTGAGCTCACTCACTGAGACGTGGCTTTTGCCCCACAAAGACAAGGGCCTCCTGCAGATTACGGGTACGGGTAAAGGGAGGTAGGCCCTGCCATAAGCGACGGCCATAGGATTTCTCCACGATTCGTGTGTCTGCAATCATTAATACTCCATGATCCTGCTCGCTGCGAATCAATCGGCCCGCACCCTGCTTGAGCGCAATTGCAGCCTCTGGCAACTGAAAGGCCATAAAGGGATTCCCGCCCTCACGACGACACTGTTCGATACGGGCGCTCATGACTGGATCATCAGGAGGGGCAAAGGGAAGCTTATCAATAGCGACCACGGTCAAAGCATCCCCGGGGAAATCCACCCCTTCCCAAAAACTCGCACTGCCCACCAGTATGGCACGCTCCCCTTCGCTAAAGTCGGTCAATAACTGACTACGGCTTTGTTTACCTTGTTGCAATATGAGGCGACGAGTATTTTCCTGCTCATTGAGCTCATGTAAACGCTCGGCGATATCATCCACGGCACGTAACGTAGTGCAAAGTACCAGCACCCCACCTTCAGTAGCCTGAACCAAAGGCCAAAGCAGCGCAACAAAACGTGCATTGAATTCCCTGCTATGAGCGAGCGGCATTTGCTGAGGCACATACAGGGCGGCCTGCTCGGCATAATTAAATGGCGATGGCCAATCACAGGTTTGCGCCTGCTCAAGGCCTAACTGCTCGATAAAATGGCTGAAATCACCCCGCACCGATAAGGTCGCCGAAGTAAAAATCCAGGCTTGCTCACTGTGTTTGGCCTGCGTAAATATATGATCCACTGTCAAAGGTGCCCGATGAAATCGCAACATTTGCGCATTATTTTCCACCCAGCGAACAGAGGGCTGCGCCAATTGAGCCTCAATGGGACCATCTAATAGTGGATCCGCAGCTATCTCCCCTTGCCGGTCGGGCTGAGTCCATAAAAACAAACGCCCAAAGAGATCCGCTGCCTGCCGGTACAGGGCCTTTAACTCGGGATCCTTATCCTGCAGCTGGGCAAAAATATCTACCAGACTACGCAGGGTATCGAGTAATCGCTCTATCTCCTTGTCTACCTCCTGAGCATTGGGCAGGTACTCGAAGGTGCTTTTTTGCCCTTTTTCCCGCTGCACCGGTTCGCATAACAAACGTAAATCCTGTACTGACTGTTTGATCCTGTCTGCCCAGCGCAACCAGTCCTGTACCTTGGGGGCATGAGCCTGCCCCATGATGCCCACAGCTTTGGAGAAATCTGATAGCTGATAAGAAGAAACCGTAGTGCCTAAAAATCGGGTCGCCGTGGCAGGCAAATGATGTGCCTCATCAAAGATCACCGCCTGTGTTTCCGGCAACAAGTCACAGACCCCCTCCTCCCGCAAGGCCCAGTCCGCCATGAATAATGCATGGTTTACGACCACAACATCGGCCTCCTGCGCACGCCGCCGAGCCTTATAAACAAAACAATCATTGATAAAAGGGCAATCCTGTCCGTGGCAGTTTTCTCGGGTTGAAGTTACCTTGTGCCAAATGGGCGCATGCTCGGGCACCGCATTTAATTCACTTTTGTCCCCTGTTTCGGTTTGCTGCATGAATAGGCGAATTGCTTGAAATTGCCGGACCTCATCACTGCTGGCCAATGCCCCTTGCTCATTAGCCACCCGATCAAAATAATAATGACAAAGATAATTGCTCCGCCCTTTCAGCAGCGCTGTCTGGACCACCAGGTCCAAAGCCTGACAGAGTTGCGGAAGATCTCTATGATATAACTGATCCTGCAAGGTGCGGGTACCAGTAGAGATCAAGGCCTTCTCCTGTCCTAATAGCACTGGGAGCAAGTACGCCCAGGTCTTGCCCGTACCGGTCCCTGCCTCAGCGACCAACATGCCCCGCTGTTGCAAGGCATCAGCCACTGCCTGGGACAAGCCCAGTTGCTGCGCGCGTGGCACATAGTGTGAGAACGCTTTTGCCAAAGGGCCCTCGGCTGAGAAAACATTTGTAAGAGAGTCTTGTTGCATCATTTTAGAGCCATTACACTTTAATCTTTGTCTTATTTTAATTTGCACACACGCATGAATACACCCAATGTCGCCAGCTTAGCCTATGTTCCCGATGCCCAACGCATTGGTGCGCAACTCGCCCAGGAATTAAATATAGCCCCCAGGTATGTAGAAGCCACCGTCCGATTGCTGGATGATGGTGCCACTGTACCCTTTATTGCCCGCTACAGAAAGGAGTTGACCGGGGGACTCACCGATGAACAGCTACGCGATCTGGAGCTACGACTAGGCTATCTGCGGGAGCTGGAGGATCGCCGCAAAGCCATCATCGACAGCATCAAGGAGCAGGACAAACTCACCGTTGCGCTGTTTGATACGATTATGGCCGCTGATACCAAACAGCGTCTCGAGGACCTCTATGCGCCCTACCGTCCCAAACGACGCACCCGCGCCCAAATTGCTATCGAGGCCGGCCTGCAGCCTCTGGCTGATACCCTCTTGGATGAGGTACATGCTGAGCCAGAGCAGGTTGCCGAGCAGTTCCTGCGGGACAAACCCTTTGATTCTATCAAAGCAGTACTCGACGGTGCGCGTGACATCTTAGCAGAACGCTTTGCCGAGGATGCAGACTTACGGGCCCAACTCAGGGATTATCTCTGGCAGCATGGATGGCTTTACGCTCAGGTGGTAGAGGGCAAAGAACAAGAGGGGCGCAATTTCCGTGATTGGTTCGATTTTTCCGAGCCAGTCAAAAGCATTCCTTCCCATCGTTTATTGGCCATATTGCGCGGACGCAGTCAGGATATTCTGAGACTGCGTTTGGGCCTCGAACCCGAAAAGGAGCAGCAGGACCCCTATCCTACTGTCCAGCAAATTGCCCAGTTTTTGCGCCTGCGCATTAATCTCAAGGCCCCTGCAAGCCCCCGCGAACAGTGGCTCGCAGAGACCTGTCGTTGGACTTGGCGGGTCCGCATGCTCCCTACCTTTGAAACCGAGATCGTTGGCAGCCTGCGCGAGCAGGCCGAACAGGAGGCGATCCGTGTATTTGCCGAAAATCTGCGTGATTTATTACTTGCTGCTCCTGCAGGGTTTAAAAATGTCCTGGGTCTGGACCCCGGCATCCGTACCGGCGTCAAGGTAGCAGCAATTGACAGCACCGCCCGGGTAGTAGCCACTGACACCATTTATCCCTTTGCGCCCCGCAATGACAAACAGGGCAGCCTGCATACCCTGGCCAGATTAATACAGGATCACCAAATCGAGTTAGTCGCTATTGGCAATGGCACAGCCAGTCGGGAGACCGAGCAGCTGATACGCACACTCAAGGAAAAACACCCAGAACTCAAATTTGACAGCATCACTATTTCAGAGGCAGGTGCCTCTGTCTATTCGGCATCTGAACTGGCAAGCCATGAGCTTCCCGATCTGGATGTATCGCTGCGCGGGGCTGTATCAATTGCCCGCCGACTGCAGGATCCGCTGGCAGAGCTGGTCAAAATCGAACCCAAGGCCATAGGCGTAGGGCAATATCAGCACGACGTCAATCAACGAGCGCTCGGACAATCCCTCGAGGCCGTGGTTGAGGATTGCGTCAATGCGGTAGGCGTTGAGGTGAATACGGCCTCCGCCGCCTTGCTATCGCATGTCTCGGGACTTAGCAATACGCTGGCACAAAACATCGTGCAATGGCGCGAACAGCATGGTGCATTTCCCAATCGGCAGGCTTTGTTGGAGGTCCCACGCTTTGGGCCCAAGACCTTTGAACAGGCGGCTGGTTTTTTACGTATCAGCGGCGGCGATAATCCTCTGGATGCCTCAGCAGTTCACCCGGAGGCCTATCCGGTGGTTGAACGTATTTTGGAACGTTTAAATACTCCTGCAGCTGAGGTGGTTGGCAAAAGCAGCGCCTTAGGTGCGCTCCAACCTGAGGATTTCACTGATGAGCGTTTTGGCCTGCCCACAGTAAAGGACATCTTTGTCGAACTCGAGCGTCCGGGCCGTGACCCCCGACCAGAATTTAAAACCGCTCAATTCAAGGAGGGCATTACCTCTATCCGCGATTTGACTGAGGGTATGCGTTTAGAGGGGGTAATTACCAATGTGGCCAACTTTGGTGCCTTTGTCGATATCGGGGTCGGACAAGATGGGTTAGTGCATATTTCAGAGCTATCCAATCAATTTGTGCGTGACCCTCGTGAACATGTGCGCGTAGGTCAGGCTGTAAATGTCCACGTACTTGAGGTGGACATGGATCGTCAACGAATCAGCCTGAGTATGCGCGGACCAGCCCAGAGCAAAGCCAAAAGCCGCCCGGCCCCGGCCACTACACGAAATAAAAACAAGCAGCCAGCGCGCCAAAAAGCAGCAAAGCGCCCTCAGGGTGCTATGGCAGAAGCATTTGCTCGGCTGAAAAAGAATAGCTAAGTCTTTTTCTTTTCATTGCGTATCGGCCAGATCAGGGACTGTAGGGTGTAGACCAAGATGGCACACCCTACCGCACCTGCAACGGCCACCCCCAACAACACGACATAATCTATTGGCCCGCCCAGATCAATAAATGCAGAATCTGTACTCGCCATCACAAACCACACGGCAAGCACGGCACCAATGGGCATGCATATCTGCGCCCAGAGGAACTTTTTCATCGATACCGCCCGGTCCCTGATAAGTACATAAACATAGCCAATGGTGACGATGATGGCCACAATCAGCAAGCTCCAAAACAAGCCGGCGCCGAACATTTCCTCCAGCACGGCAAATAAAGTTTCCAAGGTCAATTCTTTCATCGTTCATCCTTTGCTCTTTGTCCTGGCATCCATCAGGCTTTGCCGCGCAGCATGGCATTATAGGTGGCCTTTAGCGCCCAGACCTTCATCAGCCAGCTAAACCACAACTCCTCTAACGGAGCGATCAAGCCCGGAAATGACGGCAGCAAATTATCATGGTAATCAAACTCTACCAGCATGGCCTGCCCCACCCGGGTGATGAGCGGGCAAGAGGTATACCCATCATAAAGCTCACTGCTTTCATGCCCCTGCAAGGCAGCGATAAGCTGCGCCTCCACTACAGGCGCCTGCCACTTGACCGATGCCGCTGTTTTGCCCTTGGGTACCCCGGCCACATCACCTAGAGCAAACACCTCCGGATAGCGCACATGACGCAACGTCTGTGGGTTAACCTCAACCCAGCCCTGCCCCACCCACCGATCGGGCCAACTTAAACCGGATTGACGAATCACCTCGGGCGCCCGCTGCGGGGGGATGACATGGAGATAGTCATAGGGAATTTCCTCAGTCGTCGTACCCATCTCTCCAGTCACTACATCCAACTCGGGTCGACTAAAGGTCGCCACCTTTTTGCCTGCATCGACCGCTACCAGGGTTCGCTCAAAATGGCTTTCTATCCCTCTTTCCCCATAGAGCATACGTACTTTTTCAGCCACAATAGGCACTGAAAACAAGGTCTTTTGAGGGCAAACATAATGCATCTCGAAGCCGGTGGGTCGGGGCCCACGACTGGCAATATCATCAATCAAAAAGGTATGCTTGAGCGGCGCTCCTGCGCATTTCATTTCTGTTGCAGGACGCGTAGATACGGCCACCCCACCCTGATTCACAAAGCGCTCAGCTGCCTGCCAGGTTTTGACGGCATATTCTGGGCCCGCATAAAGGCAACCAATGCCCTCTTTGCCGACCAAGTCAAGTGAGAACCCCTCGATAGCATCCACATCCAGCACCAGTCCGGGGGCTACCACCAGGTAGTCATAACGCAATTTCTCGCCGGACTCGGTGGTCACTGTTTTGGACTCTGGGTCAATCTCGGTCGCCATCTGGGCGATATGATGGATGCCTTTTGGCAACCATTCGCTGGTTTTTGAAACCACATATTCTGCGGGTTTCAACCCCGCAGCAACCAAAGACAATCCAGGCTGATAGTAGTGGTCAATACGCTTGTCTATGAGGGTGATTTTGGCGCCGTCCAAACGGTCCACCAACCGATTGGTCAGCGTAATACCAGCGGCACCTGCCCCAATAATGACAATATGTGCATTAGTTTTAATCTTGCTCTGTGCATACGCTGGCTGTGACGTTCCCAAGGCCATTGAAACCGTGCCAGCCAAGCCCAGACCCAAGACTTCCCGACGTGAGAACTTGATTGGGTCATCTTTTTTCATATCAACTCCTGCTACGGACGTATGGAAACGCCCTCCGTACCCGCCCCATGGCGAGCACAGCAATTTCAGTCCATATCATTTAAAATGATATTATTATATATTAACCTTAACTGTATATCATTTTGTTGCGCTAAATCAATACAAATGCACAAACAGTCAATTTTTGGCACAATGAGTTCCTAGCCTTGTTGGTTTTGCTTGACCCTTTAATCTCGGAAAGGAAAACACACATGTTTAAACCACTATTGAAATCCACAGCAGGGATATTGGCTGTGTTTTGTATCAGCACTACGAGTGCTTTTGCCCAGCAAGATACAACGCGCATTATTGTGCCTTTTGCGGCCGGCGGTCCCGTAGACATCAGTGCACGGGTATTGGCCGATGCGGTCAAGGAGGATCTGGGCACGGTCATTGTTGAAAACAAGCCCGGAGCGGGCGGTAATATCGGCGTCGACTATGTCGCCAAATCCAATCCCGACGGCAGAACCCTAGGCATTGCTACCCTGGCCTCGCATGCAGTCAACCCCTGGCTTTTTAGCGAGATGCCCTATGACGCTGACACTGACTTTGCTTCGGTCACCATGATGGTGCAGGTACCCAACGTACTTGTCATGAACAAAGAGCATGCAGAGAAACTTGGTATTGATTCAGTCGCAGACCTGGTGCAATACGCCAAAGACAATCCGGGTCAGCTCGATTATGGCTCTGGCGGTAACGGCAGCGGCGGTCACCTGGCAGGTGAGCTCTTTAAAAAACAAGCGGGTATTGAGGTGGTCCATATCCCCTATAACGGCGGAGCGCCGGCCCAAAAGGCACTGCTTTCTGCCGAGGTGGACTTTACCTTTGATAATCTGGCAACCGCAGCACCCAATATCCAGAACGGCATGCTAAAGGCGCTTGCCGTCACGACCGACGAACGGGCAGAAATTCTCCCGGAGCTACCGACAATGAAGGAAAGCGGGTTAGAGGATTTTTCCATCTCTACCTGGTGGGGGCTTATTGCACCTGCGGGCACTCCTGATGAAACTATTGCCAAACTAAATGAAGCCTTTGTCAAAGGCATGGCCACAGAGGAGGTGCAGGAACGATTTGGTAACCTGCTAATCACTCCGGTGCCTACCTCAGCACAGGAGTTTGATGACTTCATGCGCGCCGAGCGCAACCGCTATGAGGAAATAGTTGATCTTGCCGGGGCACGTGTAGACTAATTAATTCACAGCAAATGCCGGTGTGCTAATGAGGCGCACTGGCATTTATTTTATTCATGCGCCGAATCACGGCTTTGATAAATAATTCCATCATCGCCGGCAATTTTCTGCCCTGCATCACCTGTACCTGTGCTACCCGCGCATGCATCTCGGTATTCCTCAAAGGCTTGGCAATCAGTCCTGATGCCGTCAAACGCTCACCTACCGAGATATAGCTGGCAAATAAAATCGCCGTGGAATTCCTCACGTAGGCATGCAGAGCCTGGGCATGATTACAGTAAAGCACGGGCTCAACCCATTGGCCGCTCATATTACAGGCGAGCTCATACAGTTTATAAGTGGAGGTGCTGGCATCCGTCAGCACCAGGGGGTATTGCTGTACATCATCCAGACCTAATCGTTTGCGATGCGATAGTGGATGATCAAGGGCGAGTACGGCCAATGCGGGCGCCTGACATGAATACCGCACTGCCACCGAGCGGGCCGGCCGTGTGCTAAAGGTAACGGCCACATCGGCACTGCCGGTGGCCACTCGCTCAGTCGCAACCTGGGCGCTACTGACATGCAGATCAAAACGCACCTGTGGGTGTTGCGCGCGAAACTCCGCCATCACGGTAGGGATGAGGTCATTGGCTACCCCTTGGGTACAGGCCAGCCTGATTGGCTGATCTACGGCGTTTTTCAGGGCACTGATGCCTTGCAGAGTGGACTCCATTTCGAGTCTCATGCGGCGCACATGCGCCAGCAAGAGCTCCCCTTCCGGGGTTAGCCGCATGCCATGCACCCCGCGTTCAAACAGTGTGGCTCCTACTTTTTCCTCAAGCTGATTAATTTGCCTGCTTACCGCTGAAACAGCGATATCAAGGGCATCTGCAGCTGCGCTGAGACTGCCCTGCAAAGCCACCTCATAAAAATATTTCAAAGCCAGCGAATGCATTGTAGAAAGTACTCCGTCCGGGCTAAATCAAGGGTTTTCCATGATAAAGCATTCTAATTATTAGAAAGTAGATAGCACATTCATATTATTGTATAGAAAACCCGTCTTACTTATACTGCTATTTTACAGCCTTAACACCAACAATTTGGGAGACCCAAGATGCGGCAACTCTTCAATTTGAAAACCCTCACATTAGGCTTGGCATGCGCCTTTGCCAGTGTGTCATATGCCCAGACCCTCAGGATTGGTCTGGCATCCGAGCCTACAGCTGTTGATCCTCATTATCATCAGACTACACCTAATGAAGCCTTGATCTCTCATTTCTTTGAGGGGCTTGTACGCATGAGCCCTGATATGGAGTTATTGCCGGCGCTTGCCAGCAGGTGGGAGATCAGCGGAGACAACGCCTGGACCTTTCATCTGGATGAAAATGCCCGTTTCTCCAACGGCGATCCGTTTACGGCAGAGGATGTGATTTTTTCCTTTTGCCGCATTCTCAATAATGAAACCGGTATTGGCAGTGGCCTCGTCAACGTCGCCCGACGCATCAAAAGCATAGAAACACCTGATGCCAAAACCGTGCGCCTGATCACCCATAGCCCCGCACCGGTATTGCCTAACGAGCTCGCACGGGTGCCCATGATCTGGAGCGGCATTGCCGAGTTTGAGGCCCTGGAATTTGAACCCGAGGGAAACTGCGGTGTCACTAGCCCTTGGCCAGTCGTCAATGATTTCAATCAGGGCGATTTGGTCATCGGTACTGGTCCGTATAAGCTCAAAAAGTACGAAAAAGGGGGCACCATCGAGCTGGAGCGTAATGAAAACTACTGGGGCGAGGAGCAACCCGATTGGGCTGAGGTGCGTATGACAGCTGTCCCCAGCGATGGCCCACGCCTGACCGGATTGTTGGCCGGGGATTTCGACCTGATCGAAAATCCCGCAGCACGGGATCTGAAGCGCATCGAGGAAAGAGGTTTTGCCCATACCATCAAACCCTCTGTACGCATCATGTTTTTCCAACTCGATGTGGGTCGCGACGAAAGTCCCTTTGTCAAATCTCCGCAGGGCGACAACCCCTTGCAAAATAAAAAGGTGCGCCAGGCAATTTCCATGGCCATCGACAGACAAGCCATCGTGGACAGAATCATGGACGGCGCAGCCGAGGTTGCTAACCAATATTTGCCCGAGGGCATGTTCGGTACCATTGAAGGAGCACCCCTGCCCGAGTACAACCCGGAAAAGGCCAAGGAGTTATTAGCTGAGGCGGGATATGCGGATGGCTTTGAGCTAACATTATCAGCCACCAACGACCGCTATATCAATGATGCCCAACTGACCCAGGCCGTTGCACAGTACCTGAGCCGCATCGGCATCAAAACCAATGTCGATACCATGACCCGCTCGGTCTATTTCCCCAAGCGCGCCAAACGTGAATTCAGCGCTTCCCTCGGGGGCTGGGGTTCCGAGACGGGTGAGGCCAGTAACTATCTCCAATATTGGGTCACCACCACCAACCCGGATCTGGGGGTAGGCGGTAGTAACTATGGCGGTTATTCCAACCCCGA
Organism: Paenalcaligenes sp.; assembly: GCA_035302065.1. GTDB lineage: Bacteria > Pseudomonadota > Gammaproteobacteria > Burkholderiales > Burkholderiaceae_B > Paenalcaligenes. Next base: position 13,922 of record DATGTB010000114.1, read on the forward strand.
GCTGGATGAAATCTTTATCACTGCCACACGTACCCTGGATGATGACGAGCGTAGTGCCTTGTTGCAACAAGCGGTTGGGCTCGCACTGGAGGATATGGCTCATATCCCCCTACATTTCGAAAGCGGTATCTGGGCCTATAACCCCGATATTGAATACGAGGGCCGTGCGGACCAACGTACCATGGCAACCCATGCCCGTCCCAAGAAATAAAACCCGCTTAGCATAGCTCCCATCGCCTGGGCATTTGTCTGCCCTGCTTCCGGCAACGGCTGGCAGGCGGGCATTTGCCCAGGTTTTTACTCGGTCAGCAAGGAGTATTCTTTTGGCCACTTTTATTATCCAGCGCCTCTTGCAGAGCCTTTTTGTTTTATTGGCCGTATCGGTAGTGGTATTTTTTGCTGTCTATACGGTCGGCGATCCCATTGAATTATTGGTCAGTCCGGATGTCAGTCAAGATCAACGAGATGCCCTGATCGCCCGCTTGGGTCTGGATAAGCCTATTTGGGAGCAATATGGCATTTTTCTATGGCGTGCCCTGCATGGTGATCTCGGCACCTCTTTTGTGCATGGCATTCCAGCGGTCAGCCTTATTTTGCAACGCTTTCCGGCCACCCTGGAATTAGTTGTTGTCGCCATGACACTCACCTGTATTTTTGGCCTGGCGCTTGGGTTGATTGCCGGACTCTACCGCGATGACTGGGTCGGCAAAAGCATCATGAATACCTCTATTTTGGGCTTCTCCTTGCCCAATTTTTGGCAAGGGATGGTGCTTATCTTGCTATTTTCAGTCTGGCTTGGCTGGCTGCCCGCCTCCGGCCGAGGGCCAACAAGCAGTTTTTTAGGTATTCCGCTGAGCATATTCAGTGTAGATGGCTGGCGGCATATCGCCCTGCCGGCAGTTAACCTGGCGATTGCCAATATCGCACTCGTACTACGGATGACGGCCTCTGGTGTGCATGAGGCGCAAAGCCAGGATTATGTACGCTTTGCCCGGGCCAAGGGTGTCAAAGCAGGACGCATTGTGCGGCGACATATTCTCCGTAATATCCTGATCCCGGTTGTGACCGTCATAGGCATGGAGTTTGGTACCTTGATCGCCTATTCCACCATCACCGAGACGGTATTTTCCTGGCCCGGGATGGGCAAGCTGCTCATCGACAGTGTGTACCAGCTCGATCGGCCAGTCATCGTGGCCTACGTCATGCTGGTGACCATGCTTTTTGTCATTATCAACCTGGTGGTCGATATCCTTTATGCCTTGCTTGACCCTCGGGTACAGTTGTTGGAGCCCACTGCCTGATGAATACCACAAATCACAAGCACCCCGCTCAGGATTCTGCCCGGGTGCCTACAGTCAAACCATTGCAGCAAACACCGCAAAGAAAGGCCATTCTCAAGCGGCTCAGTCAACAACCGTCGACCAAGCGTTCCTTACTCTATTTGACCCTGATCATCTTGCTGGTGTTGATTGCGCCGTTTTTTGCCCCGCAAGACCCTTATGATTTGCTGGCACTGGATATCATGGACGGGCGCTTGAAACCCGGCTCAGAAAGCTTTGGCGGCATGACCTACTGGTTAGGGACTGACTCACAGGGCCGCGACATGCTCAGCGCCATTTTATATGGACTGCGTATCAGCCTGTTTGTCGGTCTGAGTTCGGTGGTATTCGCTGTTTTGATTGGGGTCACACTGGGTCTGATTGCAGCCTACCACGGGGGCTGGCTTGATAGTCTCATCATGCGTCTGGTGGACTTCATTTTGGGCTTTCCAACTATTTTGGTTGCCCTGGTGCTGCTCTCGGTGCTTGGCCGGGGTATAGACAAGGTCATCATCGCCCTGGTGGTCGTCCAATGGGCGCACTACGCCCGCATCATGCGCGGTCGTGCATTACAGGAACGGCGCAAGGAATATATCGAGGCCGCTACCAACCTCGGGTTTTCCTCCTGGCGCATTATTTTCCGACATTTAATGCCCAACTGCTTTGCCCCCATTATGGTCTTTGCCACGATACAGATTGCCAATGCCATCATTCTTGAGGCAACCCTGTCCTTTTTGGGCGTCGGTGTACCGGTCACTGAACCCTCCTTGGGGCTGCTAATCGCCAGTGGTTTTGAGTATCTACTCTCCGGTGATTACTGGATCAGCATATTTCCGGGTATTGCCCTGTTATTACTGATTTTAAGCATCAATATTGTCGGCGATCGCTTACGAATCAGCCTGGACCCGCGGCGTTAATTTATAAAGTCACAGTCATGAATAAAGACATTTTGCTATCAGTGCATGGTCTGGAAACCGTATTTCATACCAAAGAAGGGGCCTGGCTGGCCGTAGATGGCGTTGATCTCACCGTACGACGGGGAGAAATACTGGGCCTGGTAGGTGAATCAGGCTCAGGCAAATCTGTCACCGGCTTTTCTCTCATCAGCCTCATTGACCCTCCTGGCGAGGTCAACGCGGGAAGTGTCGTGTTTGACGGGATTGAGTTAAGGGATCTGGATGAAGAACAAATGCGGCAATTGCGTGGTAATCGCATCGCCATGATATTTCAGGATCCCCTCATGACCTTGAATCCGGTGCTGCGGGTTGGCGAGCAGATGATGGAGGCGATTTTGACGCATTTTCCTGCGACTCCCAAAAGCAAGGCTCGAGAACGCTGTTACGAGGCCCTGGAGCGCGTCGGCATCCCTGCGCCAAAAAGCCGTTTTGATCGCTATCCGCACGAGTTTTCCGGGGGCATGCGTCAACGAGTAGCAATAGCTATTGCCATGCTCAACAACCCCGAGCTGATTATCGCGGATGAACCCACCACTGCTTTGGATGTGACCATACAAGCGCAGATCCTCTATGAAATGCAAAAGCTCGGCCAGGAACAAAATACAGCCATGATCTGGATTACCCACGACCTGGGGGTGGTTGCAGAGCTGGTAGATACCGTAGCCGTGATGTATGCCGGTCGCATTGTCGAGTATGGCCCTGTGGATGAGGTAATCCAAAACCCTTATCACCCTTATACGCAGGGGCTGATCCGCTCCATGCCCAGTGCCACCCAGCCTGGCGAACGCTTGCAGCAAATCGATGGCATGGCGCCAACCCTGGCTGGCCGTGAGCAGGGCTGTCCCTTTAGGCCGCGCTGCTACATGGCCCAGCCAAAATGTGGACAAACCCCTCCTCCTGTCAGCAAGCGTGGGCAGCGAGAATTTCGTTGTTATTTTCCCCTCGTCTCGGAGGTTGATGCATGACTCAAAGCGCCCCCCCCCTTATAGAAATCAAGGCTCTGCACAAAGCCTTTAGCTCCAGACCCGGATTGGCCCAGCGACTGATACATGCTGCCAGCCAAAAAAAGATCATGAATACCGTGCATGCGGTTAACGGGGTAGATCTTCGCATCCAGCGTGGTGAGGTGTTAGGGCTGGTGGGTGAATCGGGCTGCGGCAAATCAACTCTGGGCAGAATGGTCGCCGGACTCCTGCCGCCGACCTCCGGACAGGTGCGCTATCGGGATCAGGATACACAAACCCTGCAAGGCCGTGAACGACTGAAATATATTCTTGATGTGCAGTTGATTTTTCAGGACCCTTTGGCAAGCTTGAACCCCAAGCAGAAATTGGGTCAAATTATTTCCGAGGCACTCTATGTGCACAAACTGCTCCCCCGTCGCGAGATCCCGGCCCGCGTAGAGCAGGCATTACTAGAGGTCGGCCTGGAGCCAGCCTATAAAGATCGTTTACCTCATCAAATCTCGGGTGGGCAGCGTCAGCGTATCGGCATTGCGCGCGCTTTGGCCGTCAATCCCTCCTTTTTGGTTTGTGATGAACCGGTCGCTGCATTAGACGTGTCCATACAAGCGCAGGTCATCAACCTGTTCATGGATCTGCGTACGCGCCGCCAGCTGACCTATTTATTTATCAGCCACGATTTGGGGGTCGTGCGACACATATCTGATCGGGTGGCCATCATGTACCTGGGGCGCATCGTTGAGCTCGCCTCACGCGATGATATCTTCAATCATGCAGCACACCCCTATACCCAGGCGCTATTGGCCGAAATGCCCAGCATCGAGAAAAGAAAAAGACAGTTCGCCCCCATCAAGGGCGAGATTCCCTCCCCCTTGAATCCACCCACAGGATGTACCTTTCATCCTCGCTGTCCTTTGGCCAAAGAAATCTGCCGCCAGGAACCCCCGGCTTTGAAAACCATTGGTCCGGGACATCAGGCCGCTTGCCATTTTGTTTGACTAAAAGAGAATTTATCATGCATGACGACGAACACACCATCACCCACCAAATCAAAGAACGGATCATCCGTTGGGTGGAGCAGGAATCCCCCTCCCATGACCCGCAAGCACTACAGCAGATGGCTGACCTGATACAGCAGGAAGCACTCGAACTGGGCTTGCAAGTACAGCGCATCGAGTTGGGTGAGCAAACTGGACCCGCTTTACACATCCATAATCGCACACCCCAGGAACAGCAAAAGGGAATTTTGGTACTGGGACACTACGATACGGTCCACCCCGTTGGCACACTGACCGAAAACCCCTGTCGTCAGGAAGGTGATAAGCTCTATGGCCCGGGGATCTATGACATGAAAGCCGGCGTATGCCTGGCGCTTTATGGCTTGGGCCGGCTACACGCCGAGGAAAAGAAAAACCTGCCCGTGGATTTACTGCTGCTGCCCGATGAGGAAACCGGTAGTCATTTTTCCCGTCCGACCATTGAGCAATTTGCCCGACAGGCCAAATACTGCTTGGTG
>DATGTB010000115.1:0-4886 GCA_035302065.1 Paenalcaligenes sp.
AGAAAACTGGCCCCCAGGGCGAGACCTATCAACAGGGTGGCCATCTTTGGGTATTTGGGCATATGGACCCAGCCATAAAAGAGCAGGGCGAGTAGTGCCAGGCTCAGGGGAACGGCCGAGGTTTCGTGCATGCGCCAGATAATACCGACTGTTGCTACTAACAACAAAAGCCCGGCATCAGCAATCATCCGACCATAATTACGTTTGCTGGGCTCGCCGCCAAAGGGAAGGGCCAAAGGCTGTGCCGCTCCCGTCTGGCTCAACGTGTATAGCGCGCGCCAAAAACAAAAGGTGAGCATCAGAAACCAGAGCAAATTAGGCAGACGCGCTGCGGTAATAGCCGCGTCTAACGGCGGGCAAAACCACTCGAACAGGGGGGCAAAGGCCAATATACTCAAGGCGCCAGCCCATGTGGCCAGGGGGCCGTCCTGGGCAAGGGCAAAATCGCCAATAGTAGGCAAGAGCCACTGTCCGGCGTTTTCGGGGCTGACCATGCTCAGCATGGTGGCAATGCCAATGACATCGTCACTTTTCCAGGGATCCCGAAAAAATAGGCCGGCCAATATATAAACCAGCCCAACACTGACCAGCATCAGGCGAGGCAGTTTGGCCGCAGCTTTTTCCGTCAGGCGGGCGGGCGTGGTGCGCTGGGAGTTATTCACTATTTTTGTATTTAAAGGCTAAAGACTGATTAAGTTTTCCCACATTATAGGGGAATGCAAGGAACAATAAAAAAAAGCAGCCGTTGGCTGCTTTTTTGGGGCAGGTAACAAGGCCATCAGTTTTTCTTGATGGCGCCTGCAGTGCGGGCAAAACGCTGACGAAAGCGCTCAACGCGACCGGTTTCACGAACGCGGGTTTGTGATCCTGTATAAAAGGGATGCGAGTCTGAAGTAACATCACATTTATATACAGGGTAGGTTTTGCCGTCAACTTCGATTGTTTCGCGGGTATTGACCGTGGATCGGGTAATAATCTTTTTGCCCGTTTGTTGGTCTAAAAATACTACCTCGCGGTATTCTGGGTGGATGTCTGCTTTCATGACCTTATCCTGTGTTTCTGTATTTCCGTTAGATGAGCATAAACCAGATTATATTAGCAGTAAACGGCTTATTTGCCAAGCTTAAATCAGCCCCTCCTCGGCCATGGAGCAGGCGTAATGACCGGCAACGATGACATGGTCTATTAGCTTGATGTCTACCAGGGCCAGTGCCTTGCGCAGGTGTTTGGTCAGACTGATATCAGCTGCGCTGGGTTCACGAGCGCCCGAAGGGTGGTTATGCGCTAGAATAACTGCAGCGGCATGATGTTGCAGCGCTGCCTTGACGACCTCCCGGGGATACACAAAGGCTTGGTTGAGCGTGCCCCGGGCAATCTCCTGGGTGACAATTAACTGTAGTTGGGTGTTCAGGAAAATCGCCATGCAGTGCTCTATATCCAGATGCCCCAGATGCGCAATACAATAACGTTTGACGACATGCGTCTGATTAAAGGTTGGGCCTTGTTTGAGTTTTTGTTCCAGCGATCGTTTGCTGAGCTCGCTAACAGCGAGTATTTCACTGGCCTTGGCCTGCCCGATACCTGGTTGGGACATCAGGCTGTCTGCACTGGCATGCAATAGCTCACGCAGGCCGCCATAGGTATTTAGCAGCTGTTGGGCAAACTCCACAACATGTAACTGCAAGGTTCCTGTGCGCAGCAAAATGGCCAGCAGTTCGGCGTCGTTCAGAGCCTGTGCGCCAAACTCCAGCAGGCGCTCGCGAGGGCCCAGGGTGGCAAATGTTTTTCTTTGAGTCTTCATTGGTTGCGCTTAAAATGAGGATTATTTAATGGTTCTTCAAGGATGGCAGAGCGTGAGTAAAAATAGTGCAGTTGGGGAGAAAATTATCCGACCGGATTCTTATGTCACTTTGCATTACCGCATTACGGTGTTGAATGGGCCCGCTGCCGGGACTGTATTTGTGGATACCTTTGCCATGCGGCCGGCCACTTTGCAGATGGGGGTTGGGCAGTGGTCGCCCGGGCTGGAGGAGCAAATTCTCGGTCTGGCCGAGGGGCGCTCCCATAGTGCGGTAGTAGATGCAGAGCAGGCTTACGGCCCGCGCAACCCGGCACTAGTGCAGTGGGTGTCCAGGGCGCAGTTTGAGGAAAACCGGATAACTGACAAGAATTATCAAGCAGGTGATACGGTTGAGTTTAGTGCTCCGACTGGGCAACGTTATACTGGGGTGTTAAAACAATGGAAAGACGATCAGGCGCTAATTGATTTTAATCATCCTCTAGCAGGGGCCGAGATCCAAATCGATGTACAAATTTTGGGAATACTATGACAAATCAAAGTTCACAGCAAAACATAGAGGTGATGCTCGCTCAGCCGCGGGGCTTTTGTGCCGGGGTAGATAGGGCGATAGATATTGTAGAGCGTGCCCTGGAGTTGCATGGCAAGCCTATTTATGTCCGCCATGAGATTGTCCATAATCGTTATGTGGTAGAGGACTTGCGTGCCAAGGGGGCCATTTTTATCAAGGAGCTTGATGAGGCGCCAGCTGGTGCGATTGTGGTCTTTTCAGCTCATGGGGTTTCTCTCGCTGTGCGCGAAGATGCTGAGCGCAGGGGGTTGACCGTGTTTGACGCGACATGCCCCCTGGTCACCAAGGTACATGTAGAGGTCGCCCGCATGCGACGAGAGAACCGCGAGATCATCATGATCGGCCATCGTGGCCACCCCGAGGTAGAGGGCACCCTGGGTCAGTCCGGTGAGGGCATGTACCTGGTAGAAACCGTTGAGGATGTAGAGAAATTAACGGTCAAGAATCCGGATCATGTGGCCTTTGTCACACAAACGACCTTGTCTGTGGATGATGCGCACGAGATTGCCCAAGCCTTGAGAGCGCGCTTTCCCGGGATAGTTGAGCCTAAGAAAAGCGATATTTGCTATGCCACTCAAAATCGCCAGGATGCGGTAAAGAAAATGGCCAGCGAGTGTGATGTTGTCTTGGTAGTAGGCAGTACCAACAGCTCTAATTCCAATCGCTTGCGTGAGGTTGCCGAGCGTGAGGGAACGCCTGCATTTTTACTCGATGACCCGGAGATGGTTGAGGCCCGCTGGCTAGAGAAAGGCAATCGTGTTGGCGTTACCGCTGGCGCATCGGCTCCCGAGGAGTTGGTGCAGCAGGTGATCGAAAAACTACGTAGTTTGGGAGCCCAAACTGTGCGCACCCTGGATGGGGTCGAGGAGAAAATATCCTTCCCCTTGCCTCGGGAGTTATCCCGTAAGATCGCCCGCCGCGAAGGACGCCAGCACTAACACATGAAGCATAAAAAGAAATTTTATTTTTTTGTTTTTGTCCTGGCCCTGATTGTAGGGCACGGGACAGTCTCTTGGTGGGTAGGTGAGCGCGCAGAGCGGCTATCCATACAACAGGTTAATCATCTTAATCAGCAGTTCAGGGAGTTTGCGCAGAATAAGCCAGAAGGCAAGAGCATACAGCTTGAGCTTGACACCGTGAAGCGGGGAATTTGGAGCTCGCAACGTCTCCTCACCATCATATTCACCCATGACAACGAGCAGTCCCTGTTTTTCTTTGAAGATGAGCTCGAGCATGGCCCTTGGCCGTGGAGCCGCCTGAAAGAGCAGCAATGGACGCCGGTGTTGGCCTATAGCCAAATGCATTTATTAAAGCGGGCGGCCGGCAAGCAACTGTATGATTGGAGCTTGGGCAAGGAGCCTTTGCAGATCACCACCGATATCGACTGGGGGGGGCAGTTCAATAGTCTCTGGCAGTGGGCTGCCCTGGGCTATAAATCCGGGCATGAGCGGTTTGTGCTGGGCGCAGGCGATCTGAAAATATGGGGGATTGGCCAGGGGCGCTATCAGCTCAAGGCGCAAACGCCGGCATTTTCTTATCAAAGTCAGGATGAGCAATTACACCTGATCGATGCTGAGCTGCGCTGGCTGTCGACCAACCCGGCTTCGCTGTATGATGGGCAGCTGTATTTTAATGCCCGTGAGGTAGAGTGGGACGCCGAGCTGCGCCTGCGCGCTGATGGGCTGACCGTTGAATTCATACAGCGCCGTGAGGATGAGCTTTTAAATTTTTCGGCCTCAGGGAATGCGACCGGGATCACCGTAGATCGGGGGATTTTGCTTGGTGATTTAAGTCTGCGTTTGCAACTGGAACGCATTGCCGAGGAGCTGGGTGCACAAGCGCTCGGCGGCTTGACCGAGGCCGAACGTGATGAACTATGGCTGCAGAGTCTGGCAGCTCATCCGCGCTATACCATAGAGGAATTGAGATGGGAAAACAGCGGGGGGCGGGCTACCTTTGATGGTTTTTTTGAGCTGACGCCCAAGCTGGGACAGGAGCTCGAAAAGGCCTCCGCCCAGGCGACCATACCCCAGACGGTGATTCAGGAGGTGTTCAAGCAGGAAAAGGGTATGAAGGCAGCCATGCTCAATTTGTTACTGCAAAGTTTTATCAAGGAAGGGGCCGAGCTAGGTTTGCTGACTTTTGAGGATGAGGTGATCTCTTTTGATATGCAGTATGACCAGAGCGCCGATAATTATGTACTCAATGGTCAGACCCATGAAAAAAGTGAAATGCAGGCCATTTTATTCAAGTGGCTCATGTGGTTGGCCGGTTGACCCGGTGCGCGACAAGCCCCGCCGTTCAGGGCGGGGAAGGATAGCGCGGACGGCGCAGCCGTCCTTGTCTTTGGGTTTCAGTGTGGAGTTTGCTGCTGCACGATGTACTGGCGCACGATGGAAATCGGCGCGCCGCCGCAGCTTGAAGCGAAATAGGACGGCGACCACAGCACGCCTTTCCAGTAGCGCTTCTGGATGTCGGGCCGTTCCTTCCGCAGCAGGCGACTGGAGACGCCTTTGA
>DATGTB010000116.1:0-4720 GCA_035302065.1 Paenalcaligenes sp.
TCTCGGGGTGGGTATCGAGTAACCACTGCGCACTTTGGCGGGCAGCCTGCAAAAGGGATTCATTATCCAAATGTGCAAACCGCAAGAGTAAACGGCCCGATTGGCGCATCCCCAAAAACTCGCCGGGTCCACGAATATCAAGGTCTCGGCGGGCAATCTCAAAACCGTCCGTGGTCTCATACATGGCCCGCAAGCGCTCACGGGCTGCCTCTGATAACGGACTTTGATACAACAATATACAATAAGACTGACGTTCACCGCGCCCTACCCGACCACGCAGTTGATGTAGCTGGGCCAAACCGAAGCGCTCGGCGTGTTCTATGACCATGAGCGTGGCATTAGGGACATCGACCCCGACCTCGATGACCGTAGTGGCTACGAGGACATGAATCTCTCCCTGACGAAAGGACTCCATCAGCTGTTGCTTTTCATCAGTGGGCAGGCGCCCATGGAGTAGGCCAATACGCCACTGCGGGAGCTGCTCTTGCAAGCGCTCATAGGTTTCCTGTGCGGTTTGTAGCTGCAGTGTCTCGCTTTCTTCTATGAGTGGGCACACCCAATAGACTTGCCTTCCCTGGGTTAGCTCGGTGTGAATGCCGGCAATTACCTCGGCACGCCGGTGCTCGGCGACGAGTTTGGTGTGTATGGGCTTGCGCCCGGGCGGGAGCTCGTCAATTACCGATAAATCCAGATCCGCATAATAGGTCATGGCCAGGCTTCGGGGTATGGGGGTTGCGGTGAGGGTGAGCTGATGGGGCCAGACCGTCTCGGTTGTATTTTCCCGCTGCCCTTTTTTGCTCAAGGCCAGTCGTTGTTCAACACCAAAACGATGTTGCTCATCCAAAAGCACCAGGGCCAGGTCGTGAAATTGGACCTGCTCCTGTATGAGAGCCTGAGTGCCAATCAAAAACTGAATGTCGCCACTTGCGACTTGGGCCAATAGCGTGCGCCTGTGGCTGCTGCGTTGATTGCCGACTAAAAAACCCGTTGTAATCCCCAAAGGTGCAAGCCAATGCTCGATCTTTTCATAATGCTGTTCGGCGAGTAGCTCAGTGGGCGCCATCAGGGCTACCTGATGACCTTGCTCGATGACATGGGTGGCGACCAGAGCAGCCACGATGGTTTTGCCGCTCCCTACATCACCCTGGACCAGGCGGTGCATGGGATATTCATGGCCCATGTCCGCAATAATTTCGGCCACTACCCGTTGCTGTGCTTTGGTTAATACAAAGGGTAGCTGGTCCAGCAGCTGGGTGACCAATGCCCCGCCCTTTGCTGCAATTGGCTGGCTACGCAGCTGCCGACGCAATGCACGCGCCTGTGCCAGCGCCAGCTGCTGGGCCAGTAGTTCATCAAACTGTATGCGTGTCCAGGCAGGATGGGTCTTGTCCAGCAGGCTTTGTACTTCGGTGTGCTTTTCCGGATGATGCAAAAAGGTAACTGCCTGACGAAAAGGCCATAACTGATATTTCTCAATGAGCTCGACAGGCAAGGTATCGCTTAAATCAGCACGTTGCAAAGCGGCCTGAATGGCCTGTGATAACTGATTTTGACTTAGTCCGGCGGTAGTTGGATACACAGGGGTCAGTGTTTTGGCCAGCGGTCGGTGCACCGAGCGCAGGCGCGGGTGGACCATCTCTAACCCCTGAAAGCCTGCCCTGGCCTCCCCCTTGACCCGTATTTGCGCCCCTTTTTTTACCGCTGCAATCTGACTGGGGTAAAAATGCAGCCAGCGCAGTTGCAGGCTGCCTGTACCATCAGCGAGCTGGGCCACGAGCTGCTTGCGTGGCTGATAGCGCACAGACTGGTTGACTACGGTGCCCTGCACAAGCACATCCATGCCAGGGCGCAACTGCTGTATGGGTGTGATTTGTGTTTCATCCTCATAGCGCAGCGGTATATGAACCACAAAGTCCATATCCTGCTCTAACCCGAGCTTGGCAAACCTTTTTTCCACAGCGCTTTGCTTGCTCTGTTGTGCCCGTGCAGGGTGGTCGACGTCCTCAGTCATGGGGAACAAGCTTAATCAGCTATGACGGCTATGGCCTCAACCTCAAACTGGGCCCCTTTGGGTAGACTGGCCACGCCGATGGTGGAGCGTGCTGGGAAAGGCTCGGGGACGAGTTCGGCCATGATGGCGTTAACGGTGGCAAACATGCTCAGATCAGTGAGAAAAAGACTGAACTTGACCACATGCTCCAGGCGGGCACCTTCTGCAGCCAAAACGGCCTCCAGATTTTTAAAGGCCTGACGTGCCTGGGCCTCAAAGTTTTCTGAGATCAACTCACCAGTTTCCAGATCCAACGGCAGCTGTCCCGAGGCATAAATGGTACGGCCCTGAGGGGCAACAATCCCCTGAGAATAAGGACCGACAGCGGCGGGAGCCAGGTTAGTAGAAATAACTTTTTTCTGCATGAAAGCACTCCAAATTCATGGTTTAACTTAATAAACTATAACCCAAACCAACGTCGAATATTACCTAAAAGGCGCTGTTCCTGAGTCACATCCCGTACAAGCGGCCGGTCTTTTTGCAAAGCTTTGAGCTCCTCTATCCGGGTGTTGAGTATTTTTGCTAAAGACTCTGCCAGCTCAGGCCGTTTCTTTAAAATACGGGAAAAGCTGTTTTTATCCAACTCATAACAGGTCAGATCATTATGAGCCGATACGGTCGCATGACGGGGGTTACCGGTCATCAGGCTCATCTCGCCAAAAACCTCCCCGGCCTCCAGAATGGCAACACGTTGCTGAATACCCTGGGCATCGATATCAACGGCCGCCTCACCACTGACGATGATAAACATGCTCTCGCCCGGATCGCCCTGCTCTATAACCTTGCTGCCGTGAACAAAAAACACTGTCTTGAGACGCTCGGCGAGCAAAGTATACTCCTCCTGCGTGAGCGCAGAAAAAAGAGCAATACCGCGCAGAAAAGTGGTTTTGGCCTCCATGCCATGCCGATAGGTCTGACTGAGCAAATCTGTTTTCTTGTGCTGAGAGATGATGCTCAAATCAAGGTTAGGTGCAGATAAATACCAGCCATGGCGCTGAAACAGGGCGTAGATGTGCTTCCACATGGTGGAGCGGATGTCACCAATGGTGCGTGGATCAGAGACCCAAAAGCGCAGGGCATAAGTGATGCGCCCCTCCTCAAAACTATACACCTGACAGATTGGCGGCCGCAGGGGCACACTCCCATGAATAAGGGTTTTGCGGAGGGTCGATTGTATGGTTTCAACAACCTTGGTAGGTGAAACCTCAAAGCCGCTATAAAAATAGATCGTGTTGTAGCGTCCGGGTAGTGTTTGTCCGCCAATAATTTTGACACGATTTTTCATGAGATCACTATTGGGGATCAGGATTTTCTCACCAAAACGCGTCATAATTGCCGTATGGCGCCACTGAACTTGAATGACCTCGCCAAACATATCCTCAAACTCGAGCCAGTCGCCAATGCAGATCGACTGATCCAGCTGCAGGGCTAATCCCGAGAGAATATTACCCAGAGTATCCTGCATGGCAAAGGCCAAAATCGCCGTAATGACTGCCGTGCTGGTAATAAGGCTGCTAAGCTCAATGCCAGCATCCGAGAGCAGGTATAGGGTCCAGCCAACGTAGCCCAAGAGGATGAGCAATTCCTCCAGGATGCGAGGGGGACGTAAATTAAAGTGGGGAATGAGCAGGCGGAAAAACACCAGCCCTAGCAGGCGGGTTGTCAGGATTCCCAATATCAACAGGGCGGCATAGTGACATAGTTGGGCTGCGGTGTGTGAATTTGCAATCAGTAATGCGGCCTCAATGGCCAGGCACAGTACGAATAACACCAGGGTCAAAGCGGCAAAGCGGGCGACTCCGTGGCTGTGCTTTCTTAACAAGAGCACAAACACGAGCGCCAGACCCAAAAAAATGAAATAGCCAGAATGCCAAACTGCAACAAACTGCGCCAGCCACAAATGTATCAGATGCATCATTATTTACTATCGTGGATATGTACTGCGCCCGGTCCGCACTGAGGCGGGTGAACCAGACGCTGCACATAGAGTTGATAAAGGTATTCCTCGGGATGTGATGCAGATAGCTGCTCAAAGCGGGCCTTGGCCTCGTCCCAGCGGCCTGCCTGATAGGCGTCAAAGGCCTGCTCATAAGACTGTAACTGAGATTGTGACACTTTGCCGTGACCAGGGCAATCCAAAGGTTCACTAATCAGCAAGGCGGCTTTGCGGCCTTTGACCCGGACGCGATCAATCGTGCGATACGGGATGTCCTGTGTTTGGGCTCGGGTGCTATCGCTGACCAAAATGGGGACCTGATAAAAACTCGTCAATGACTCCAGCCGGGCGGCCAGGTTGACTGCATCACCCAGCACGGTATAGGCGCGCCGATAGACTGAGCCCATATCCCCGACATTCATGAGACCAGTGTTGAGCCCGATGCCAATATGAAATTGCGGTAACCCTTCTTGTGCAAATTCAGCGCGCAAAGCCCGCGCTCGTCTTTGCATGGCGAGTGCTGCCTGAACACCATGCTGCGCATGTTCCGGGTCATCGAGCGGGGCATTCCAAAACGCCATGACCATGTCGCCCACATATTTGTCGATGGTTCCCTGGTGGTTAAAGATGACCTCGGTGATGGCAGACAAATAACGATTCAGAACAGACTTGAGTTCGGTAGGTGACAGGGATTCGGAAATTGCCGTGAAGTTTCTGATATCGGCAAAGAGTAC
>DATGTB010000117.1:0-6613 GCA_035302065.1 Paenalcaligenes sp.
GTCAGCGCATGACCCCCGCCCAGCCCGTCTATCTGCCGCCGATGGGGCGAACCCATGAGAGCGAGCAATACCTCATCACGCTTACGCTCATCAGTGGGCAGGTCACCGGCATAGAAAAAAGGTCCCTTGGATGTTCCCCCACGCATTAAAATACATGGAATCGGTGTCTGATTTGCCATTGGCCTTCCCCAGGTTGTTTATACTAAGACATAGACTAAATGCGCTATGAACCAATTTTATTGTTATTGATCATCACCCAAGTTAAAAGCGCAAAACCCATCTAGTAGTTATGCCAAAAATGCATAGCTCATTGATTTAAAACACTTTAAACGCCATGGATCTCAAACAGTTAAAATACTTCACCAAGGTGGCTGAGCTCGGTAGCTATACCCGCGCGGCAGAGGTGCTCAATGTGGCCCAACCAGTCCTCAGTCGACAGATACGCCGTCTGGAAACCGAGCTCCACCAAAACCTGTTTATCCGCCATGGTCGTGGGGTAACCCTTTCTGATGCAGGTCATACTCTGCTCGAGCATAGTCGCCTGATATTGCAGCAGCTCACGCAGGCCGAGGAGGACATGAGCCTGACTGATGGCAAACTCAGTGGCCATATCAACCTTGGCCTACCGCCCACTGTCGCACGCACCATCTCCCTGGATCTGGTCAAGACTTTCCAATGCGAATTGCCCCATGCCGGACTGACACTCATCGAGGCCCTGACCAAAAACATACAGGAAAGCCTGATGCTGGGACGCCTGCATCTGGGGCTGCTCTATAACCCCATTTCCACACAAGATTTGGATACACGCCTTTTGGCCGAGGAGCATCTCTATTTTATTTGCGATAAAAGACAGTCCTACGCACGAGGACGACAACAAATCACCCTCCGGGAACTGGCAGACATCCCGTTGATCATGCCCAGCCATCCCAATAGTTTCCGTGTCCTGCTAGAGCAGGAGATGCTCAAGCAGGATTTACGCCCCCATATACAACTGGAAATCAATAGTGTAGGGGTCATCACTCAGCTGCTGGCCGACGGCCTGGGGGCGGCTATCCTGTCCCGTTCGGTGCTGGAATTCATTCCGCATGGAGACCGACTGGTCGCCTTACCCATTTACGAGCCTCAATTGATCAACCGACTCTATCTGGCTCATTCGTCCAAACGCTTACTGACTCGCCTGCAAAAACAGGTCTGCCAAGTATTAAGTGAGCTCTGCAAACTGCACTTTCCCCCCCTTCGCTAGGATGCGCCTTATTTGACTGCCATGTGGATGCCATCATGATCATGCAGATATCTGAAAAGTCCGCCGGCAAGCCAGGTAAAAGCACCTAAAAGCACAAAAGTCAGCTGAAAACCTCGATAAAGCCCGGCCGCCGCATCCATGAGCAAAAACTCGTTAAAACGCACCAGCATGGCACCCAAAGCTGTGCCCAGTCCCATGGCCAACTGCTGATTCATGGCCATCAGGCTATTGGCACTGCTTTTTTGATGAGGCCGCAAATCAGCAACTGTAAGCGTATTAATGGCAGTGAACTGTATGGAATTGGCCATCCCCAATAAAAACAGATGAATCACGATGTACCATTTGGGTGTCTGAATAGACAACAAAGCCAATCCTGCCAGCAGCAAACCAATCAGGCCGGTATTCCACAACAGCACCTTTTTATAGCCAACAATCCTCAACATCGGCAGTAGCAAGGGTTTGGCCAACATGGCAGCAAGAGCCATGGGCACCAGCAACCAGGCAGCCTGCAGCGGACTATAGCTAAAAACCACTTGAAACAGCAACGGCAATAACAAAGGAATAGAAGCCACTCCAACCCGGGTAAGAAAATTGCTATTTAGCCCAATCCTGTAGGTACGCACCTGCCATAAATGCAGCGGATAAATGGCCTTGGGATGACGTTGGGCATGGCGCCAATACATGAAAAAAAGCAGAGTGCTGACCAGGACAATTGCCACAGAGGCCCACAGGGATAATGAGGTCGCCGTGAGCTCAAGGCCCAAAGTCAACAAAAAAGCAGCTCCGCCCAAAAGCAGCACCCCAAAGACATCCAGCTGGCTGCCTTGCTGAGTGTAGTTAGGCATGATTTTCAGGCTCAGCGCCAGGGCAAGCACAACAAAGGGCAGATTCATCAGGAAAATCCAGTGCCAGCTGGCCTGCTCGACCAGATACCCTCCGAGCAAAGGGCCGAGCAAAGGCCCCATGAGCGCCGGCATCACAGCATAATTCAAGGCCCTGAGTAAAACCGGTCCCTGAAAGCGACGCATCAATACCAAACGGGCCACCGGCGTGAGTAATGCGCCCCCCAACCCCTGCACTACGCGCGCTGCTACCAACGCGGACAAACTACCGGCCAGCGCGCACAGCAATGAACCCAGCCCAAAAAGACTCATGGCCCATATAAACATGCGCCGGGTACCAAAGCGATCGCTCAAGTAACTGGTCAGTGGAATACAGACGGCCACGGTCAGCACATAACTGACCACCGCCGACTGCATGGTCATGACCGGCTGCTGAAAGTCCTGCGCAATAGCCGGCAAAGCGGTATTGAGGATGGTGACATCCAGCATCTGCATAAAAATCGATACTGCCAGCAACAAAGGCAGACCAATCTGCTGCACGGAAATCACCTGACCTGCGAGAACTACAATGGAAACTGTCGAGGCGTTGTCTGCACCGTCACCCAACGCAAATCGGTGAACTCCTCAATCGCCTGACGACTGCCAAAACGACCATAACCACTGTCCTTGACCCCACCAAAGGGCGCCTGGGCTTCATCATGTACCGTGGGCCCGTTGATATGGCAAATACCACTTTGAATGCGCTGGGCAATGGACAAAGCCTGATTGACGTCCTGACTATATACCGCTGCGGACAACCCATAAGGCGTATCATTGGCCAAGGCCAAAGCCTCATCAACGGTCGCAAAGGTGGTCATGGTCACAACCGGCCCAAAGGACTCCTCTGCATACAACCTCATCTCCGGGGTAATACCATTCACGACCAGGGGATACATCAGCGCCCCTTCGATTCTGAGCGGTACGGGTAGCTGTGCGCCCTTTTGTACAGCATCCTCAACCAGCGTGCGGATACGCTCGGCCGACTGCCCACTTTCCAAATAAGCAAAGGTGGTCTGCTCGGCATCTGGCGAACCCACAGCAATACTATTAATTTTGTCGACAAGCTTATCCAGAAAAGCCTCGGCAATGGCTTCATGCACGATCAGGCGCTCAGTAGACATGCAAATCTGCCCTTGATTGAAATATGCTCCAAAGGCGACCCCAGCCACCGCCTGATCCAAATCAGCATCCTCGCACACAATCACCGGGGCCTTGCCACCAAGCTCAAGCAATACGGGTTTCAAATGCTTGGCCGCCAACGAGGCGATAATCCGCCCTACTTTGGTAGAACCCGTAAAATTAATCCGCCTGATGGCCGGATGGGCTATGAGCTGCTCAACCACTTTGGCTGCGTCTTGCGGGGCATTAGTCACAATATTGATAACTCCTTTGCCTATCCCGGATTCATTGAGTACCTCACCAATCAGCGCATGAGTGGCCGGGCTGATTTCAGACGCTTTCAAAATCACCGTATTGCCGCAGGCCAAAGGCATGGCAATGGCACGAGTTGCCAGGATAATGGGCGCGTTCCAAGGGGCAATGCTCAACACCACCCCGACTGGGACCCGCATGGCCATGGACATATTACCGGGCAAGTCCGTAGGGATGATCTCCCCACGAAGCTGGGTTGTCATGGATGCCGCTTCGCGCAAGATATTGGCCGATAACTGCGCATTGAACCCGTACCAGGAATCTGTTGAACCCGTTTCCTGACGTGCTACGGCGATAAAATCACCAATCCGCTCCTCCATCAGGTCTGCGGCCTTGAGCAAGCGCTTGCGCCGCTCCGTTGGACTCAGGGCAGACCAGTCATGAAAGGCCCGCTCTGCAGACTCTATTGCGGCCTGCACATCCTCTGGTTGAGCGGCAGCTGCCACTGTAGCCACCTCACCTGTGACCGGGTTGATGCGTTCAAAGGTCTTGCCCCCCGTCGCATCACGTAGTTGCCCGTCAATCAAAAGTTGTGCGGTATTCACAATGATTTCTCCTTATTGCCATGTACCTTTTCAATCAAGTCTGGACCCTTGTCTCTCCGAGTTTATCCAAGAATTCCATTCTCCTCATCAAACACCATTTCAATACGGCAAACCAACGTAGTTTTCAGCCAATAAGCGTGCACCGTTTTCAGATACCAGCAGCTGCTCAAACTCGGCCCGCTGCATTTTCTTGTCCCAGGCGTCCATTTCAGGGAAGGTGTGCAGCATATTGGTCATGTACCAGGAAAAACGCTCTGCCCCCCAAATACGACGCAAGGCACGATCCGAATAGACCTCGATGCCGGTACGGCTCTGGTTTTTATAAAAATCCCCAAACGCTTCAGAAAGATACAGCACATCACTGGCAGCCAGGTTGAGCCCTTTGGCCCCGGTAGGAGGAACAATGTGTGCCGCATCACCAGCCAAAAACAGATTATGGTAACGCATGGGCTCCGTCACAAAACTGCGCAAAGGCGCAATACTTTTCTCAATGCTTGGCCCGGTCACCAGATTGGCTGCATACTCGGGCCCGATGCGCAAACGCAATTCGTCCCAGAAATTCTCATCGCTCCATTCTTCCACAGTATCGCTTAATGACACCTGTAAATAATAACGACTGCGCGTTTTGGAGCGTTGACTACAAAGAGCAAAGCCGCGCTCATGCTGCACATAAATCAACTCATCATGCACTGGGGGCGTATCAGAAAGCAGACCGAGCCAACCAAAAGGATAAATACGCTCATAAGTCTTGATGAAATCAGCAGGGATGGTTCGTCTTGATACCCCGTGAAAACCGTCACAGCCGGCAATAAAATCACAATCCAGCCGCTGCGACTGGCCATCTTTGGTAAAAGTCACATAGGGCGCATCCGTATCGACATCGTGTAGCGCTACATCCTTGGCCTCATAAATGGTCGTGGCCCCAATTTTTTCACGGGCTTGCATCAGATCCCGTGTCACCTCGGTCTGGCCATAGACCACCACATGCTTGCCCACTTCTTTTTCAAAATCCACCCGGTAAGTTTCACCTGCATAGACCAGATCGCAACCCGTGTGGATTAATCCTTCTTTTTCCAGGCCAGCCGCCACATCTGCACGGCGCAACGCTTCGACCGTCACCTCCTCCAATACCCCGGCCCGGATACGTCCAAGCACGTAATCTCCGGTCTGGCGCTCCAAAATCACATTATCAATGCCGTTTTTAGCAAGGATTTGCCCCAATAACAGCCCGGCAGGACCGGCTCCTATAATGGCTACTTGAGTTTTCATTTTGTCATCCTCTTAACAGACAGTCTTTCAAAAAAGAACACGATTTCATTGTTATCAAAATTAGTCTGTTTAAAAACAACATATATGTACTAGGAGCTATACACTTTCGATATGTCTTAATTATCCTTGAATCCTCAATTTGTCTGCCGGTTGTTTTTATCTAACGTTTTACATTTGCCGTGCTGGCAGTTTCAGCGTAAAGTTTAGAGGTTCTCTTATTTTGCCTGTCCCATTCGCCACGTACTGAGCGCCATTATTCATGTTTGACGTCCTGGTTTATCTATTCGAGACCTATTACAACCCCCAAGCCTGCCCCAATGACGAGGTGTTGGCTCATAAACTGGCAGCCGTCGGCTTTGATAATGAGGAAATCCATGACGCGCTGGACTGGTTACAAGGCCTGAGCGAGTCTACCGAGGCGCACACCTTTGTTGAGGAACCGCGCTCCACGAAAAGCTTCCGGATTTATACCGCCCAGGAACAGCACCATTTTGAGACCGAGGCCCTTGGCTTTATTCATTTTCTGGAGCATTCAGGGGTTTTGTCTGCCCATCTGCGCGAGATTCTCATCGAACGCGCCATCGCCGTGCAGGAGTCACCCCTGTCCCTGGATAAGCTCAAGATCATTGCACTGATCATCTTGTGGCGTCATGAGATAGAAATCGATCATCTTATCTTTGAAGAGCTCATCTCCTATCAGGAGGATGAGCTCCCCCACTAAGACCGCTACTGCGGCTCATCTATGGGCTCTCGCCGTGCATTCAGCAAGGTCTCCAGCACCACGGCGCCACGCCCATCCGCCTTGAATCGGCCCCAACGGGCGCGACTATAGTTGAGGGCTTGCCCCTCAGGGAAAAACCAAGCATTCACCCCGTCCGGCGTCCACTCGCCCAGTTTTTTCTGCATGGTAATGGCAATGGCATTGTCCAGCACGGATAGGTCATGAATAGGTACCAGATTCAACACCGGATGCGGATCTTGGCGCTGCTGCGCCCATACACCCCCTAGCTGATAATGCGCATATAAAGGCCGCTGCACATGCTGCACCAAATAACTTTGACTGTGCAACTGCACAGCATATAACCGGGCACCGGATCTTTTCTGCGGTAATACCCAGACCTTTAGCTGCATATGAGGCCAATCCAGCTGCGGATGCTGATATTGCAGCAAGCGGATACTTTGACTTAGACCGAATCGCAGCGCCATATAATCCCCTTGCATGAGCGCTCGCGGATCTGCGGGCA